>JAUIGT010000375.1 GCA_030432615.1 Verrucomicrobiia bacterium | reverse complement strand
CGCGGTTCTTGAGAGCCACGTCCGGGGCTTTCCCCTGGAGCACAGCGCCGACATCGACGACCTGGACCTGCGGCTTGTGAATGGAACCGCGCACCAGCAGGACCCGTCCCTTGAAGGCCTTGCGATTGTAGCCGCCGGCTTCGGTGATCGCCCGGGTGACCGTCAGCGGGGTGGCCATCTTCAGGCGTCCGGGCCGGTTGACGGCGCCGAGCACGTAGATCTCGTTGCGGAGGGCGGAGGCGATGTAGATGTAGTCGTTCGGTTCGAGGAAAACGTTCTCCTCGAGTTCTCCCTGGAAGTAGAGATCGGCGAGATCGACCGCCAGCTTGCGACCGTCGCGAACCACGAAGGAACGCTCGAGATCGGCCAGTTCGAAGGACGAGCCGCTCACCGAGCCCACCTCGATCCCCTTGGCCATGGCAATCCCTTCGAGGATGCTGACGGGGCGGTCGAGTTGGTAGCTGCCGGGTTCCCGGACCCGGCCGATGATGGTGAAGCGCTTGCTGCCGATAGCCGCGGGAGTGACGATGACGCGGGGCGACTTGTGGTAGGCGGAAAGCGCCTGCTCCACGGCCTTGCGGAGTTCGGGAATGGTGCGGCCGACGGCCTTGACCCCGACCGCCTGGAGGTAGCTGATGCTTCCGTCCGGGGCGATGGGCACCGATTGACGGGCCAGGTCGGGCCGGTCGTACATGGAGAAATTGAGAGCATCGCCGGGGCCGAGCGTGTAGCGACGATGCCAGGAAGGATTCGCGGTTGGTTCGACGGGAGGCATGCGATCGACTTCCTCGCGGACTTCCCGCCGAATCGAATCCAGGGTCGGCAGGGACGGCGCGGCCGCCCCGGCCCAGGCTCCCGGAAAGCCCGCTCCTTCGCCGTTTTGCGCCATCGGAGGAGCCTTCTCGGCCGCGGGAACCGCCCAGGCGAACGGTTTGCGGCCTGGTTGCGTTTCCTGGCTCACGGCCCAGCCCAGGCCCAGGGCAAGGCAGCACGCCGTCAGCCACAGGCTCGCCCGGAGAACGCCGGCCGAACGTCTGAAGAGGGATCGGGAATGAACGGAGGATCGCATGATAAAATTACAAAAACCATAATAACCAGATATTTGAACGTTTGCAAATGTTGAAAATATGAAAATTATAAAATTGTGCCAGGGTTGCGGATGGCGTCGTGTGTATCCGGCCTGGGAAAACGAAGACCGGGGCGGAAGAACGGTAGCGAACCGATGCTCCCCCGGAACCTTGGGGGGCAGGGCTTGGTTGCAATTTTCAGAAGCCGAGTTCGCCGGGGCGGACGCTGCGGTCCTTTTCCGGTCGCTTTGTGGGAACCGGCTCAGGACGGGATCAGTCCGTTCTCGGGCGCGGCTTGAGATTTCCACCACAGCCGCAGGATCCGCCGCCACAGGCGCGATTGCCGCCGGACCTGCGCAGGCGTCTCCACCAGTGCCACGCGAAAACGCCGGCGGTCGCCAACACCACGGCGATGGCGGCGACGGATTGCCAGGTGGCGGTGCCGCTGTCGGCCAGCAGTAGTTGAAAGGGGGCGGGGGGCATCGGGGGAAACAGGGGAGAGGGGGCAACCGGGCAGTTCAGGCAAACCCGAGAAAACGTCCTCCCTGATACACAATCAGGGCCGCGAGGTAGGCGGTCAAGGTCATGTAGCCGAGCTGGAAAAGCGGCCATCGCCAGGAGTTGGTCTCCCGCCTGACCACGGCCACGGTACTCGCGCACTGGAGGGCGAAGACGTAGAACACCATCAGGCTGATGCAGGTGAGGGGACTGAACAGAGGCGTGCCGTCGTCTCGCTTCGATTCGCGGAACCGTTCCCGGAGCTGCATCATGGTGGCGGCCTCGTCCTCGTCGTCCTCCGCGACGTTGAAACTGATTTTCATCGCGCTGACAAAGACCTCGCGGGCGGCGAAGGAAGCGATGATGCCCACGCCGATTCGCCAATCGTAGCCCAGCGGTTCGATCACCGGTTCGATGGCGTGGCCTAGCTTGCCGGCGAAGCTGTTTTCACTCTGGGTGGCGGCATCGACGCCGGGCGTTTTCGGGTAGGTGTTGGCGGCCCAGAGGAGAATGGAGATGCCGAGAATTACGGTTCCAGCCCGTCGCACGAAGAGCTTGCTCCGATCCCACATCTGCGACAGGACCGAGCGCAACGAAGGGGATTTGTAGGTTGGCAGTTCCATCACCGTGGGTGCGCTGGTGTCGCGCTTCAGAATCTTGTTGAACAGCCAGGCGAAGCAGAAGATCCCGATCGTCCCGAGGGCATACATGCCGAACAACAACCCGGCCTTGGCGAGCAGGGGAACCCGCTCGGTCGGAAAAATGGTCACGATCATGATCGCGTAGACCGGCAACCGGGCGGAGCAGCTCGCGAACGGCGCCACCAGGATGGTGACGAGCCGGTCCTTGGGATTGTCGATCGTCCGCGTGCCCATGATGCCGGGAACGGCGCAGGCGTAGGAACTGAGGAGGGGAATGAAGGAGCGCCCGTGGAGTCCGACGCGGGACATGAATCGGTCGAGGAGAAACGCCACCCGCGGCAGGTAGCCGCTGTCTTCCATCAGGCCGATGAAAAAGAAGAGGATGAGAATCTGGGGCAGGAACACGATGACTCCGCCGACGCCGGCGATGATGCCGTCGGTGAGCAGGTCGCGAAGGTCACCGGGCGGCATGGCGGCCTGGATCACTTCGGCGAGCTTGCCGAAGAGCCACTCGATGCCCTGCATGGGCAACTCGCCCCCGAAGAACACCATCACGAACAGGATGATCAACACCGCCGAGAGGACGAGCCAGCCGAAGATCCGGTGCAGGAAAATCCCGTCGAGCCGATCCGTCAACGTGGTCACCTCCGTCTCGGAACGGTGAAAGGAATCCTCGCACAGCTCGTGAATGGAATCGTAGCGGGCGGCGATGAGGCGATCCTCCCATTCCTGGTTGCTGTCGAGCAATTCGCGGGCTTTTCCCGGCGCGTAGAGGGCCGCATGCCGGGCGTGCGCGGAGTCCTCGGCGTGCGTTTTCTCGAGCAGTCCGTGGATCTCTTCCGGCAGCGGAACCTGGTGCCCAGAGGCCGGCAGGTCGTGTCGGCTCATGGCGATGCGCAATTCCGGAAGCCCGGCGCGGCGGTGGGCGCGCATGGGAACGACGGGCACTCCGAGCTTGGCGGAGAGTTTCTCGGGGTCGATCCGGATCTGGCTGGCCTCGGCCAGGTCGGTCATGTTGAGCACGAGGATCGTCGGCAGCCCCAGCTCCAGCACTTGGGTGGCGAGGTAGAGGTGCCGCTCCGCGTTGGTGGCGTCGATGACGCAGATGACCGCATCGGGACGCGGGGTGTCGGTCCGGCGGCCCAGCAGCACGTCGCGAAGGATTTCCTCGTCCGGTGACTGCGGGTTGAGGCTGTAGGCTCCGGGCAGGTCGATGAGCCGAATGGGCTCGCCGTGCTGGCCGATGGCCGTGCCTTCCTTGCGTTCGACGGTCACCCCCGGGTAGTTGCTGACCTTCTGTCGCAAGCCGGTGAGGGAATTGAAAAGGGTCGTCTTTCCGGAATTCGGGTTGCCCACCAGGGCGAAGACGCGCGGTTTCGCGTCACGCAGGGAGGACTTGGCTTCGGACGATCGGTCGGGCGGGGGAGACTTCATCGTGGATCGGTGGGAGCCCCCTTGTCCGGAATCACCGTGATCAGGTCCGCCTGTTCGCGCCTCAGGGAAAGCAGGGAAGCGCCCACCGCGATCTCGATGGGATCCCCGAGAGGCGCGAGTCGGACGATCCGAACCTCGGTCCCGGGCAACATTCCCATTTCGCGAAATCTTCGCAAAGCGGGATCGGTCGAGAGGTAACTCGCGATGCGGGCCCGGGAACCGACCTGAAGGTGGGAAAGCTTGAGGGAATCTTCTGTCATCTTTATTGAGACCGAGTCTCAACTTTTGCCTCAACATAATTCCCGTTCCGGAGTTTTTCCAAGGGCGTTTTGCCTTTTTTGCGCGAATTTGCGTCACTTGTGGCTGTGGGAAAACAACGCAAAGAGATGGTAATGTTTTGATCACGTCGCGTTATCTACCCTGTGACACATTTCGCCGATCCTCCGGGGGGAAGGATTGGGACGAGGATCAGCCTGAACTGAACGGCCTTGGACAGAACCAATCTTTTCTCCCGATTGAAGCGGTGTGGCCGCAGACTGATGGTCTGCCGTCCTCGGCGCGCCCTCGTGTCCGGGCTCGTGAGCGCCGTGTTTCTCGGGGGAATCCTGGAAGCGGCGACGCCGCTCTATGAAGTGACGGTGGGTAAGCCGGGCCCCTGGGGGATCCTGGAAACCTACGAGATGCGTCTGGAGCCGCCGAGCGAGTATGCGGAGGCGGCGGTGAATTCCGATCTGCGGGACCTGGTCTGGCGCTTCGTCGGACAGAACAGCCAGACCCTCGGTTCCGCCCTTCGAGAGGCTGGCTTGAGCGAGGAGCAGGTGGAGGTCCTGACCGAGCCCTCGCGGGTGCGGGTGCTGGAGGACCGGATCGAGCTGGTTCCTCCCGACGACTTGGTTTTCTCGCTCGATCCGAAGGTCAGAGCCCGGCTCTACGAATTGCTCAAGGACGATCCCGAGACCTCGATCTACCGTTTTCCCTACGTGCTGGACCCGCGTTGGTATGACGAGACCAGTGCCATGGCAGATGTGAAGCCCGACCTGGTCGAGAAGGTGAGGCAACTCAGCTATTTCCAGGAGGACGTGCCCGTATTCTCGGACATGCCCCTCATGCTGAAGCAGGTGAGGACTCCCGAGGAGAGGCTGCGACTGGTAAGGTCGATGTTGCGGGAGCGATCCCTGGCGGTGCGGCTTCGCATCGGCCGCGACAGCGACATCCAGTCCCTGTCGCAGTACTGGGCGGCGGGCGGAAGAAATCGCGACATTCTGCCGATTCTCGAATCGGTGCTGACCACCGAGGGAGTGGAGCGCCTCGACCTCGTTCATCTCCTGCCGCCGTTGCCCCGGATGCTGCTCTACACCTACGCCAACCCCTCCATGGCGGTCGGCGTGACCCGGCCCGATTGCTTCTGGTCGGCCGCCAATTTCTTCAACTACTCGCCCTCGGACCGCTTTCTCGATGCCACCGCCTTCGAGAAGCGGCTCATGGAGCGTTTCGAGGAGGTCACCGGAGAGCCGCGATTCGGCGACGTCGTTCTCATCACGGACGAGGACAAGCTCCAGTCCATGCACGCCTGCAACTACCTGGCGGACGGTCTCGTCTTCACGAAGAACGGTCGCAGTTTCAGTCGCCCGTGGGTCGTTGATCGTCTCGAAGAAGTTCTCGCCGGATACCTCAAGGTTCCCAACGTGTCCGTGCGCTACTTCCGTCAGAAAGCTCTCATCCATACTCAGCCGTGATCCTTCGACTCCCCCGCAGTTGTTCCTCCCGATCTCATCGAAACCCTGGTTGGTTTGGGTTCGCCCTCCTCTGTGGGTTCGCCGTTTCCCTGGCGACGGCCCAGGACAACGCCAACGACGTCACCACGGTGATCGTGGGCGGAAACACGGTGCAGCGGGTGAAGCAGACCTACCAGGTGAAGGCCGGACCGTGGGGGGATCTCGAATACTACTACACCTATCTCGAAGCTCCCGATTCGCTCGTGGAACTGGTGCCCGTGCCCTCCCAGCAGACCGTGTGGCGTTTTCCCGACGCGAAACCCGAGCAGGTGAAGGAACTCTTCCGCACCGCCGGCCTTTCCCAGGACCTGGTCGAGGAACTGGAGGTGCGGTCCGTCTGGCACATCAGCGCGGACGGCATCCGGGTGCATCCCACCGAGCGGGCCATCCGGGAGCTTCCCATCGGGGCCCGGCTGAAGATCTACCAGGTTCTCCGCGGCTTCGATGAGAACCCCTTCCATCGCACCCCGGTCATCATCGAGAGCGGGGACGTGGCCTCCTGGTTCGCCGGAACCGGTATCTCGGAGCGGGCCATCGCGGCCATCGACAGCCTCTCCTATCCGCTGGGAGCCTCCCTGGCGTTTTCCGACCTGCCCTACCTGCTCAGCCTCATGACCAGCGAACAGGAAGAGCGGGAACTGATTCGGGCCACCACCCGGACGCGAACCCTGATCCTTCGACTGCGGGTGAAACAGGATTCCGACTTCGAAGCGCTTCGCGCCTACTGGACCGCGGGCTTCAAGTACAAGGACATCCTGCCGCTTCTCGAGTCGGTCCAGCGGACCTCGGGCGTGGAACGCATCGATGTCGCCCATCTCCTGCCACCGCTGCCGCGGAAGTTGCTCTACACCTTTCCCTCGCTATCCCTCGGGCTCAGCGGGCGA
>JAUIGT010000374.1 GCA_030432615.1 Verrucomicrobiia bacterium | reverse complement strand
GACAGAAGGAAGCCAAGGTGCACCAGCCGCCGCTGCTCTACCACCTCGACCACGATCCCTCGGAGAAATACGACATCGCTCCCCAGCATGCCGGCATCCTCGCGGAAATCGACGACATCGCCAAGGCCCACCAGGCCTCCATCGAGTCGGTGGAGAATCAGTTGGAAAAGCGGATTGGCGATTGACGGCAGGAACAGGCAGCGACTGGGAGCGCGGGCGTCTCGCTCGCCCCCAAGGCAACGATCCGTCGAGCGTGAATCGTCATCAACTCGCGGAACGATCAGACGCCCGCAAATCCGCTCGATCAAGCGGCATTGCGTTCGGCCATTTCGCCCTTCGAAACGGCTCTCCTCTGTCCCCGCAGCAACTCCACGTGAACCCGGATGAGACTCCGGGCTTCCTCGCGAACGAGCGGGCTGCGGCTATGGCGGAGCGGCCACTGGGCGCGGATGATCTGGCGGATTTTGTCACTCATGGCAGTGAGGGGTGTGACGAAAGAGGGATCGGTTCGATGCCGAAAAACTACGCCGCCTCCCCCGAGGCCCTTTCATGATGGAATTGTCTCCGCCGGAAAGGGTGTGACCGCGAATCGGTCACGCGGCCATGCCGGCGCCGGTGCCCATGCCGAGATCGTTGCCGATCCAGGCACCGTGAAGTTGTTCCTTGAGCGACTGCTTGGCGCGGTGGATCAACACCCAGAGATTGCCCTTGGTGATGTTGAGCGCCCGGGTGATCTCCTCGGTGGAACGCCCCTGGATCTCGCGCATGCGGTAGGCCTTGCCCATCGACTCCGGCAACCGGTTCACGGCCTCGTCGAGCAGGGTCATCATTTCCGCGCGCTGGGTCGCGGTGTCCGGATCGAACGTGTCCCGTTCATTGGCGCGATTCTCCAACCACGGGGTGGCCGGTCCTTCCTCCTCCCGCTGCGCCTCGAAGTCGCCGGCGAGCATCATCGGACGGCGGGCGTTGCGGCGATAGTGATCGATGATCTTGTTCCGCAGGACACCGGTCAGCCAGGTGCGCTCCGCGCAGTCTCCGCGGAACGATTTCCGCGCGTTCCATGCCGAGAGGAAGGTCTCCTGGACGAGATCCTCCGCGAGTCCGTGGTCGGAGACTCGCTGGAGCGCGAAGCGGATGAGATAATCCCGATATTCGCGATCCCAGTTGGCGGGATCCAGCGAATGTTTCGGAGAACGAGCGTTGGCTTTGGTTTTCATGGGGCTGGCTTGTTTGGAGAGGGGAAAAACAGACTATTCTGTCTGTTCAGGTAGAAAAAAGAATTCAGGTGGAAGCTGTGGCGCTTTCCTTTTCGCAGATCTCGCGCGCACTCCGGCGAGCGGCTTCGACGGGCCATAGCGAGCGCAGATTCTGTGCCTCGACCGTGGCCCCTGAAAATAGAAGGAACAGGGCGTCACCGACTTCCCGGGCGCGACGTTCCGAATGGGCAAATTGCCCGGCCAAGTGCCGGAAGAAATTGCGAATTGCAATCTTGTGCTCCTCGATCTTCTGGTGAAGGCAGGCGCACTCTTCATCGATTACCGCGCCCGTGTTGCTGTAGGGACAACCCCGAAAATCGTTTTCCCGGAGGAAACTCCCCAGCCCTTCGAAATACGCGTCGATCTTCTCGATCGCCGTGCCGGGCCCCTGGAGGATTCCCTCGCGCTGGAGGTCCGATCGCTGGTGAACCGCCTCCAACCAGGCGGCGCAGAGCGATTGCTTCGAGGGAAAGTGCTGGTAGAAGGTGGCCTTGGCGGTCTCGGCCTTCTCGATGATTTCGTTGATCCCGACTTCCGAATAACCGCGCTCGTGAAACAGCCGAGCGGCGGTTTCCAGGATGCGATCTCTGGCCTTCGGTTTCTTCATCATGGTGACATCATAAACAGACAGACTTGTCTGTAAAGTAATTTTCCGAGATTTTGTATTCAGAGATTCGCAGGAGCCATTCCAGCTTCCCCTTCAAGCACCACCGCGGCTTCTCGCCTCGACCACGAAGGCGATCGCGGCCGCCATCGATGCCCCGGCGAAGATCATCGACGCCTGCCAGGCTTCTTCATCGAGGATCCGCCATCCCAAGGCCCCCAATTGAAGGAGCACCCAGGGACCGATGAAGCGTAGGCGTCGATTCAACAATTTCCGGTATTCACGCGATTTCACGCCGATGGCAGAGCAATTCCTCGAAGAGACTCAACCCTACCTCCAGACGTGAGAATCGACAAGCCGGACCACCGGCATTGACGGACTCCTCCACCCGCGATAGCCTTTCTTCGTCCGATGATCCGCAAAGTCACAGGCGCCCTGTTGGCCGCAATCCTCGCCAATCCGTTCTGCTGCTGCCTTGGCGGCACGCACGATGATGGCGGCGCCCAGGCTGCGGACACCTCGACGCGACCCCACGCCTGTTGCGCGGGGCACACGGAGGAGAGCGAAGCGCCGGCGCCCGCCTCCCCACGGGACGACGGTCCGTGCGACTGCGACACCCACGGCCATTCGCTGGCCCTGCTGCCGGATGCCGCGCCGACCATCAAGTCCCCTCTCCTGTCCCGGGACCATGATGGCGACCTCCCCGCGCCGGCTCTCTTCACATCGATCGCCGCCGTTCCCGCTCCGGCCGATGCGGCGCTGGATTTGCCGGCCCGAAGTCGTCTCGCGCACTACCACTACGGTCATTCGCCGGGACGCGCCCACGCCATCGCTCATGGCGTCTACCTGATCTGATCGATGCTCGTTCATCGGGACCGCCCGCTCGCGGTCTCGACGGCTCCCCCCTGACCACGCCCAGGGTCGGCTGATCGACCTCCAGGTCGTCCACCGTCCGTCCGGGCGCGGCGGAAGAACGATCCGCCCAGGATCTCCGCCTTTCTCATCCGCGAATTCTCTACTCATTTCCCCGCTTCACCACCCGATGAATTCCCTCGTACCCTCCTGGGTCCCGCACCCGACCCTGTTGAATGTCGCCGTCTTCAGCCTGCTGGCCGCGGTGTGCCCACTCATGGCCGGAGACGGTGACCGGGAATCTTCGCTCTCGCTGACCGAAAGCCTCGAGCGCGCGCTGAAATCCAGCCCTTCCCTGGAATCCGCCTACCGACAATACCTCGCCGCCACCCACCTGGAGCCGCAGGCTACCGCATTGCCGGAACCGCAGGTGAGTTGGACGCATTTCATCGAGCAGGTCCAGACCCGCACCGGCCCCCAGGAAAACCTCTTCATGATTTCCCAGACCGTCCCCTGGTTCGGAAAACTTCGGCTCCGGGGCGAGGCGGCGGGTCACGAGGCCGGGGCCGCGCGGCACCGCTACGAGGAAGCCCGGCTGGATCTCGTGCGCGATGTCAGCCTGGCGTGGCTGGACTACGCCTACCTCGCCCGAGAAACCGAGATCACCCGGGAATCGCGAGCCCTGCTCGCCAAGCTGGTGCCCATCACCGAGGAGCAGGTCCGCGGCGGCGCTCCCCTCACCCAGCAACTCACCCTGGAACTCGCCCTCGGCCGGATCGATTCGCAGCTCGACGAGCTCGACGGCCGGCGCTCCGAGACCAGCGCCCGCCTTCGCGCCGCGATGGGCGAAAACGCTCCTCCCGAAAATGGCGCGCCCCTCCCCTGGCCCGACCTGCCCGACGCCGGGGCCGATCTCGATGCCGACCTCGCCACGCTCGCCGATCAGCTCCGAAGCCGACACCCTCGCCTCGCCGCCCTCGATGAAGCCGTCGCCAAGGCCGAGGCCCAGGCCGCCCTGGCCCGGAAGAACGCCATTCCCGATCCCACCATCGGCGCCAACATCGTGGACATCGGCGGCCAGGGCGAAACGGCCGCCGGGATCAGCATCGGCTTCCGCATTCCTCTCGCCTTCGGGAAATACCGCGCCGAACGTGCCGAGGCCGCCGAGCGACAGGCCGCCGCCGAAGCCGCCCGCGACGACGCCGAGCTGAAACTGCGGGCGGAACTCGAGGGCGCCTGGAATCGCTTCCAGGCCCACGCCCGCACCGTGAAACGCTACCGCGAGGAACTCCTTCCCGCCGCCGAGCAGATCATCGAGGTCAGCGAAACTTCCTACCGGGCGGGCTCGAATTCGGTCCGCGATGTCATCGACGATCAGCGAGACGCCCTCGACGTCCGCAAAGCCTACTGGCGCGCCCTCGCCGAGCTGCACGGCTCCGCCATCCGGGTCGGTGTCCTCGCCGGCGAAACCGAACTCCCTTCCCTCCCATGAGCAACCGCAACCGCATCCTCCTCTTTCTTGGCGGGATCGTCCTCGGGATCGCCGTCGGCTTTCTCGTCGGCCAGTTCCGCGCCGGCGACGCGTCGGGCTCCGGCCAGGCAGCGACCGCGAACGATGCCGGGAAGGAGACCACCTGGACCTGCTCGATGCACCCCCAGGTGCAGCAGCCCGATCCCGGGAAGTGCCCCATCTGCGCGATGGACCTGATCCCGGCGGGTTCCGCCGGCTCCCTCGGCCCGCGCCAGTTCGCCATGTCCGCGGAGGCCCGCGCCCTGGCGGACATCGAGACCACCCCGGTCGAGCGCCGCCTCGCCGAGGCGGAGATCCGGCTGGTGGGGAAAGTCGATTACGACGAGACCCGGATCAAGACCATCGCCGCCCGTTTCCCCGCCCGCATCGACCGTCTCTACGTGGATTTCACCGGCATCGAGGTGAAGGAGGGCGATCACCTCGCCCACGTCTACAGCGAGGACCTTCTCACCGCCCAACGGGAATTGCTCGTCGCCCGTGGCAATCCCTCGCAGCGGGAGATCGTTCGCGACAAGCTGCGCCTGCTCGGCCTGCCCGATGCCGGGATTCGGGCGATCGAGGAAACGGGCAAGACCTCCGACCAGATGGACATCGACGCTCCCACCGGCGGCATCGTCATCGAGCGACTGGTGAGCGAGGGCGCCTACGTGAAGAAAGGCGACCCGCTCTTCCGCATCGCCGACCTTTCCGAAGTCTGGGTCAAGTTGGAGGCCTACGAGAGCGACCTCCAGTGGATCCGCTACGGGCAGCCGGTCACCTTCGAGGCCGAGGCCCTCCCCGGGCGCGAATTCGAGGGCATCGTCGCCTTTCTGTCCCCGTCGCTCGATCCGGTCACCCGCACGGTGAATGTCCGGGTCAACGCCGACAACCCCGACGGCGCCCTCAAGCCCGGCATGTTCGTCCGGGCCCGGGTCACCTCCCGCATCGCCGCTGGTGGACGGGTGGTCTCGCCGGAACTCAAGGACAAGTGGATCAGCCCCATGCACCCGGAGATTATCCGCGACGAGCCCGGCCCCTGCCCGGTCTGCGGCATGGACCTCGTCAAGGCTTCGGAACTCGGCTACGCGGTGCTGGAACCGGAGAATCCCGAAGCCCTGCCGCTGGTCGTGCCTACCTCGGCGGTGCTCATCACCGGCGAACGCGCCATCGCCTACGTGGAGGTGCCGAAAACCGACCGGCCCACCTACGAGGGGCGCGAGGTCGAACTCGGCCCCCGCGCCGGTGACGTCTACCTGGTGAAGTCAGGCCTCGAAGAAGGCGAAAGCGTTGTCACCCAGGGCGCCTTCAAGATCGACTCGGCGCTCCAGATCGTCGCCAAACCCAGCATGATGAGCGGTCACGAGTCGCCGGGCGGCCATGCCCATTTCGACGACTGGGACCTTTCCGCCGAGGCCTTCGGAGAAATCCTGAACGACTATCTGGCTCTCCAGAACGCCTTGGCCGGAGACGATCTCGAGACCGCGAAGAAGGCCATCGATGCCCTCGCCGCGCGAGAGACGATCCGGAAATACGCCCCCGCCACGAAGATCATCGACCGCCTCGCCGAAGCGACGGACATCGAAGCCATGCGCGAAGCTTTCGCCCCGCTCGCCTACGGGATGCTCGAGTTGGCCAAGCGCCCGGCCTTCGCCGAAAGCGGGAAGGACCTCTACCGCGCCCACTGCCCCATGGCCTTCGACAACGCCGGGGCCGACTGGCTCCAGCGCGGCGAAGAGATCCGCAATCCCTACTTCGGCGCCCGGATGCTGAAATGCGGCACCAGCGCGCCCGTCGAACCGGCTCGGGAGAAAGCGCCCGCCACCCACCATCACTGAAAACGGAATCCTGAAAACGGAAAACTCTCCACCCATGCCCCCCCGCGGATTCACCAACCGACTGATCGCCTTCTGCCTGCAGAATCGGCTGGTCGACGTCCTGCTCCTGTTGCTGGGCGTGGGTGCCGGAATCGTGGTGGCGCCATTTCGCTGGGAGCTTCCGGGAATCGAGCGCGCGCCGGTGGCGGTCGATGCCATTCCCGACATCGGGGAGAACCAGCAGATCGTCTTCACCGAGTGGATGGGACGCTCGCCCCAGGACGTCGAGGAC
>JAUIGT010000373.1 GCA_030432615.1 Verrucomicrobiia bacterium | reverse complement strand
GCTGCTGCCGATGGGCAATCCGAGACCACCGCCGAGACTCCAGGCGAGGTAGTCGATCTCCTCGTTCTCCTGGTCTTCCGGCGAGGCGAATCCGAGCGCGGCCCGGACATAGAGCGAATCGACGATCGGAATCGAAAGCGCGCCGGCGAAGCCATTCGCATCATCGAGATTCTCCGCCTCGAACGCGTGAACGAAATACCCGAGATCGAAGTAGCCGTAGCTGAACTGCGATTGCCCGAAAAGGCCACCCCCGTTGCCACCACCGGCGGGCGTGGCGCCCCCGGCGTAGGCGGCGTCCCAGTAGGAATCCTGGGCCTGAGAATCGACCACGACAAAACCCGAGAAAAGAGCGAGGGAGAACAGGAAGGAAACGGGGCGTTTCATTGATTTTCTCAAATTTAAGATTACCCAAGCAGGTTGATGGTAAAGTTTACTAAAATTTTCTCGGCGCGCAAATAAAATTTTAAAAACTTTGAATATCAATCTCACTTTTGAGAATGGCACCTCCAATGGCACTCACGAAGCGCCACGATCGTCGTAGGCCAGCGACTCCTGTCGCGGCTCTCGCCCAAGCCCCGGCCCTCTCTGCCGCGACGGGAGTCGCTGGCCTACCTACCACCAATCTACCTGCCTACTTGCTGGGCACCGCGATGAAATCCATGAGCAACCCGGCGCCCGGTTCCCCGATCGAGGAAACCGCCACCTTGCTGGCCGCCGGCGGACGCTCGGGGTCGTAGAGGTTCGGACGAATCTCGTTGAGCGTCTTCGACAAGGTGTCGTCCGACACGTAGTAGGTCGCCTTCGCCAGGTGGGCGAGATCCGATCCCGTGGCCTGGGCGATGTCATTCAGGCGCGCGAACACCCGCTTCATTTCTGGCAGCGGCTCCTCCCCCACCCTTGCGGACAGTCCGCCCGTGTAGATCAGCGTATCCGCGTGCACCCGCGCCACCCGGCTGAACACCGGCGACGCCTTGTCGCCTTCGGGGGTGAAAAAAGTGACCGTTTCCCCCGAGCGTTCCCCCTTCTCCGGTGCCGCCGCGATCAGCTCGATCTCGGTCGGCAGCGACGAGGTCCATTCCACCAGCACGATCGGCGGGACTTCCCTCCCCGCGAACGCGGCCTCCATGGCTGCCTGCGCCGATTCCCATTCGCCCATCGTTTGGAGAAATGCCTTCACCTGGATCACGTCCGCCGCCGAGCTTCCCAATTCTCCGATCACCCGCAACAACTGCTCCATCGTGCCCGCCGTCGCCTCCGCCAGGGTTCCTTCCCGCGCCGCCCGGCCCGAGACGTAGAGAATATCGCGCCCCGCCGGCATCGTGGCCGCCTCCCGGCTCGATTCGATCCCGGAGGATTTCCCGGAGTCCTTCCTCATCACCACGTCCCCCGACAGGCTGGCGCCTCCCGGAAGTCCGCTGTGAACCAGGGTGACCGCCGGCGCGGTTCCCTCCGGCCACGCCTGCCGAACCGCCGATCCGATCTCGGCCACGGTTTCCGGACGAGCCTCCGCGAGGTAGAGATTCAGTTTCACCACCTCGGCTAGCGTTCCTCCCCGCCGTTCGCAGAACGACCGCAACTTGCCCAGGAGATCGACGAATCCCGCGTCTCCTTGGCCCTTCTTCGCTTGGGCGAAAAACTGCCCCGAATGCACCAGGTCCCCGCGTTTCACCACCACCGCGTCCGTCGGGAAACCCACGACAACGTTCGGTGGGGAAAGCGTCACCCGCTGGATGGGCTGCTGGGCCATGGCGACCTGCCAGCCGAGGCCCGACATCGCCAGGACGATCACGCCCGCTCGTTTCAATGTCAGGATTCGCGCAACCATCGATCCCGATTCTCACGAACAAAATCATCATCGACAAGCCAAGGATAGGCCGCGACCACCCGATCGATCTCACCCGCCTGCCCCGGCGACAACACCTCGTCCGCATTCAGGCAGCGGCTCGATGGCAGGAGGCCCTGGCGGCGCAAGACCTCGTTGATCCCGGGAATGCAGCCGGCGAATCCGTTGGTCGCATCGAACACCGCGGCGTTGGCATCCGTCAGTTGGGCGTTCCGCGTCAGCCATTCCGGAGAAAGCGTGCCCGACTCTCGCGCCGCCTTGATTTCCTCCAGCAACGCCACCGCGCGTTCCGTCCACACCGCCCACTGCCCCAGCAGCCCCCCGGAAAACCAGCGCGGCTCAGCATTTTCGCCAAACGAGAACGGAGTCAGCAGGTCGCCGATGATATGATCGTCGTTTCCCGTGTAGAGCGCGATGTCGTCGCGTCCCGCGTCCACCACCGCCCGCACCACGTCGAGCGTCCGGTAGCGATTGAAGGCCGCGATCTTGATCGCCACCACGTTCTCGATCTCCGCGAAGGCACGCCAGAACTCATAGCTCAAATCGCGACCGCCCACCGCCGGCTGGAGATAGAAACCGAAAATCGGCATGACTTCCGCGACCTCCCGGCAATGCGCGACGATCGCCTCCTCGCTCCAGTCCTTCAGCGCCGCCAGGCTGAGCAGGCCAACGTCATACCCGATATCCTTGGCCACCTCCGCCTCCCGCATCGCCTGCGCCGTCTCCCCGCAGATTCCCGCCACCTTGATCATACCCTCTTCACTCCCCGCCCCAACCCTGTTGGCCGCGAACTCCAACACCGGCTCGAACAGTCCCACCTCCGGCTCCCGAATCTCGAACTGCGTCGTGTGTACTCCCACCGCAATGCCACCCGCACCAGCCTCGCGATAATACTCCAGCACCGCCCTCTGGTGACGCTCCGACCAGCGCCCGCCGTCATCGAGTGCCAGCGGACAAGCCGGGATCACCATTCCCTCCAGTAGTCTTTTCCTGAGTAGCTCCATCCTGAAACCTTCGTGCCTTGGTGTCTTGGTGTGAGGAGAAACCTCTCCTCAATACTTCCCGTCCCGCGTCTCGAAATGCGTCGGTTTCCCCAGCGTCTCTCCCCCGCTCTCCAGCCAACTCGCGATCCACTCCACCATCTCCTCGATGCTCACCTCCGGCGTCCCGAACCTCGCGTGCGCATCCGACGCATCATTCAACCAGGCCGTCGCTTGCTCCTCGCCCTCGATGATCACCGCCTTCCCGAATCGCTCGCCGAATTGCTCCGCCAGGTCACGCACCCGCAGGATCCCCGGCCCGGTGACGTTCAGCACGAACGGCGTCGGCGCGCTGGCGTGCGGCAGCGCCTGGATCGTGTGGGCCAGCGCATCGCCCTGCCAGATCACGTTCACATACCCCATCGACACGTCGACCGGCTGATCGGCGAGCACCTTCTGAGCAACGTCCACCAACACCCCGTAGCGCAGGTCGATGGCATAGTTCAGCCGGAGGAGGGCGCTCGGCGTCCCCCATCGCTCTCCCGCGTTTCGAAACGCTTCTTCCCGGCCGAGACAGGAAATCGCGTAGTCGCCCACCGGATCGGTGGCGTCTTCCTCGGTGGAACCTCCCGTTTCCGGCGAGACGAAGGAATACACGCAACCGGTCGAGAGCGCCACGATGCGGGAGTCCCGGAAACGTTCCGCCACCGCACGCGGCATCTGCACGTTCATTTTTTCGAGCAGGCCCGGTTCGTGGGAAGTGCCGAATTTCACGCCGGCGAGGAAAAAGACGCTGGGCGCATCCGGCAGCGCCGCCAGTTGCTCCGGTTCACTCAGATCGGCGGAGATCGTCTCGATGCCGTGCGATTCGAATCGCGCCCGAGTCTCGACCGAACCGAATCGCGAGACGGCGATGACCCGCTGGCGATCCGATTTCCCCAGCGCCTCCAGGCCGCGCCGGAGCATCAGGCAGAGATGCAGTCCCATCTTTCCTCCCGCGCCGAGCACGAGGATGTCGCCCTCGATTCTTGCCAGGGTCGCGACCACGCCCTCGCTCGGACGAGACATGAACGCATCGAGGGCTTCGGAGGTGGGTGGGGAAAACGGGAGCATGGCGGGCAATGTGGGGCAGGTCTTCAACCTGCCGAATCCTGATGAGAGGCAGGTTGAAAACCTGCCCCACAATCCTTCATTCGATCCTCCAGAACGCGAGCCAGTTCAGGCAGGTGTTGGTGTTTCCTCCCGGCTTTCCGATCTCGATCGTGAGGCGGCCGTCCTTCACCTCGATCTCGGCCATGGCCTCGTGGAATCGCTCTGTCGCCGTGAACTGGTCCTCGACCACCACTTTTCCCTCGACCGTCATGTTCTGCCCGGCCTGCTCGTGACCGGAATCACCCACGCACACGACGACGGCATAACGCCCGTTCTCGACTTCGCACTCCCAGGAGTCGTGCGACCGGGTGAAGAGAAAGCTGTCGCGGTAGGGCTCCGGCAAGGCATTCCGCCGACGATCGTTGGCGGAAATATCGCGCTCCCAGCCGTAGCCACGATCCTCGGAAAACACGGCCCCGACATCGCGGAGAAAGCCCTCGGTCTTCGGAACGCCTTTGCCGGCGAAATCGAACCGGCGAGCCGAGGCGGGAATTTCATCGGAGATCAATCCGTCGGTTTCCGGGGTGAGTTTCTCCGAGGCCAGTTCCCAGCTGATGGGTTCGTTGGGCGTGAAAAGCAGCGCATCGTCCCGATCGGGAATGCCGTCTCCGTCGGCGTCGTCGGGGGAATGCCTTTCCATCGGATCTCGGTCGGGAAACTTCACCAGGCCCAGTTCCCTCCGGATGACCTCCGCCAATGCTCCTCGAGGTCCTTGCAGGTTTCTCCCAAGCGGTGTTGCGCCGGACGGAATGTTCGGTTCCGGCAGATCCACACCGATTTCGCGGATATCGCCCGGCGCCTCCGGACGGAAATCGACCGCGCGCTCCTCGACACTCATCCGTCCCATCGCCGCCAGCCGATTCGCAGCAACGAATCCCTCATCCCCCGGCTTCAGATCCCGAAACGGCCAGATCAGCAGCGGCACGCCCTCCATCTCTTCGGAACACAAGCCATCCCGCACCGATTCCAGCAACGCGCGATCGTAGACCATCTCCCGCGGATCGACTTCCTCGCGCAACGCCACCGCCGCCGTCGCGCCGGCGGCCTGTCCGATGTGGACTCGCTGGTCGTGCAGGCGAATCGCCGCGCTGACGATGCTGCTGAAGCCCACGTTTCCCTGGGCACCGAGGAGGCCGTCCATCGATTCGGGAATGAGGCTCCGCATCGGGAAGACGGATCGATCACTGATGAAACGGGTATGGCGCCCCGGCTTCTCGTAGTCGATCCAGGGACCGCTGCGATCGTCGTCGCCCTCGAGGAAGGTGCGGCCGGTGCGGTGGAAATCGTAGTGAAACTGCCAGGCGAAGAGCCCGTCCGGATACATCACGTGGGCGAAGCGTTCCTTCGCCGCGTTCTTCTCCTTGCCATCGCGGTTCCGTCCATCCTGTTCGCGCATCATGTACATCGCTTTGAGGCGCAGGCCTTCACGGATGTAGGGCTTGGGCGGGAGATTGTCGGGGGTGCCGAATTCGCGACTGAGCCGAAATTTCCGAAAGCTGTTGGCGGTGTCCTCGACATGATCGTGCGCCCAGGTCTGCAGGAAACGGAGCACGCCACGCGAATGATTCTTCGCATCATCGAACACGAGCTGCCGCTGCTCGCGGGTCATCTCGACGAGGTTCTTCTCCGACGCCCCCGGTTCCGTCGCTTCGAGGGCATCGGTCACCCGCTTCGGCAGTCGCTCCAGCGGGTAGTCCTGACCGTTCATGTAATTGAGCAGGATGCTGGTGCGGCCGTCCTTGCTGGCGGCGCCCTCCACGATGCGGCGCACCGAGTAGACGGACAGCATGCGTTTCACCTCCTCACCCTTGGGCGGCCACGGAGGAATGCCGCCGTAGCGGAGCACCTTGCGGTCCCACTTCAGCTCTCTCCCGAAGGCCTTCATCCCCTCGTTGACGGCGCGCGGGTAGTTGCGGATGTCGTAGTTCGGCGGTTCGGGAATCGGGTTCCACTCGTCGGTCTCCTCCACGATCATCGCCCAGGTGATGGGGTTCATCTCGTTGGCGGGATACAGGGAAAGGTCCTCCGGCGCGCTCGGTTCGCCGTAGCGCGATTTCGGATCGGGACCGACCTCGTAGGCGGTGCCCGACACCTGGATGGCATCGCCCCAGTCGGACGCGTCGATGGTCATCCCGGCGGTCACCACCAGATCCGGCTCGCCGCTTTTTCCCGTCTGGAGATCGATCGGGGCGAAGGTCAGGCCGAGCAGACGCGGATGCTCGGGATCGGATCGATCGACCGCCGCCGCGACCGGGTAGCGATGCCAGACGGCCTTCACCTGGCCGGAGTCGAGGTAGGGCTGGATGAGGTCGCGAAAGGCCTGCTCCGCCTCGGCCGGCCGAAAGGTCGAGGGTCCGTGGAAGGGCAGAC
>JAUIGT010000372.1 GCA_030432615.1 Verrucomicrobiia bacterium | reverse complement strand
TGCGCCAGTCTTTCGGGGCAATATCCAGTTCTCGTAAAACCAGTTCGGTTGTTTTTGCCGCCATCTCCCGTGTGTACATCCGCGCGCCGGGTCCACTTTCAATTGATGCTTTATTAAAATAAGGTGCGGCTGCTGGCATAGTATACAAACAGGATGTTTTGGCTCCCCCTCCTGATTCGCCAAAAATCATCACATTGTCAGGGTCGCCACCAAAATGCTCAATGTTTTTATTCACCCATTCCAGTCCCAGAACAATATCCAGAATTCCACGATTGCCAGAACCTGTATAATCATCGCCTGCCAGGTCATCGAGATAAAGAAACCCCAAAAGGCCTAAACGATGATTGGTTTGTACCACGACAATATCAAAATTCCGCGCCAGGTTTGTACCATCCTGTGCGGCCGTATTTCCGGAACCCGGTCTGCAGCGGCATGATCTTCTTGTAGACCTCCCGTTTCGCCTTCGATGGATCGAGGAGGTTCTCGTTCACCCGCTTGGGATCGACGATGTCGGCGAACGGGGTCTCGTCGATGCTCTGGTCGGCATACTTGTTGAGCATCGGCTTGGGATCGAAGCTCTCCAGGTGGGAGACTCCGCCGATGTTGAAGATCCAGATCACCGATTTCGCTTTCGGTTGAAGGTGCGGCTGCCCGGTCGGTGGCGACCAGCCCGCGGCCTCGGCCGAAGCGCCCGCGCCTTGGGCGACGCCGTCGCGAAAGAGCATCGCCGAGAGCGCCATGCCGGTGAATCCCATGCCGGTATCGCCGAGAAAGGCGCGGCGGGAGAGGGGAGGGGGGAGCTTCGGGTTCATCGGACGGTCAAAGTTGCTTCAGCATTTGCTCGTAGGCCGCGTGCGATCCGATCCAGAACCAGATCGCGTTCCCATCGATGATGGTGCAGAGCGCGCGAACGTCCCGGTTGATCCGGACCGACCAAACCTCGGCACTCGTGTGCACTTTCTTGAAGCGAAGACTCGGGTGCTGGGGATTCGACTTCCAAAGCTCATAAGCGGCGTCTGCCTGTTCGCGCTCTTTTTCGGGGAGGGAATCGAGTAACTCGACAAATTTCCTGGTGCGTCGCGAATTCACGAACCTCCGAACCCTCCCGGTTCCGTTTGCCCGTTCCGGTATTCGTTGGCGGCTTCTTCCGCGAGCCGAGCCAGATCGGGCGCCGACTGGGCGAGGAGGGAATCCCATTTCTGATCGCTCTCGAGTTCGTCCAGCAGGAATTCCGCGAATCGATCCTGGGCGTTCGCGTCCAACTCGGATGCCTTCTGGAAAGCTTGTTGTAAGAGATCAGTCATGACGAGACTAGGGAGTGTGGACAAATTGGCGTACTGCTCGGCGCGAGTCCATTTTTTCGCCTGACGAGGCGCGATGAGGAAAGGTGGCCGGCTATCTGACCGATTCGTAAGGATGGCAGGTGGAAAGAGGGCCGCAGCCCGAAGGGACACTGGAAAGGGCAATCCGGCGAAGCCGCAAGTTCATCCCCCTCCATATCCTTTGGTTTTTCGTTTCAGAGTTTTTCAATAGTCTCCCAAGTAAACCTATCGCGGAAATGCGCACAAAACTTCATCGGACGGTCACGAAATCGTTGTGGTTCAGCAGCACGGTGACGAGGCGTTCCCGGGCGCGGAGGGGCGAGGCCTGGTCGTCACCGCTCTCGTTTTCGCCGACGAACTCGCGGCAGAGCGTGACTTCTTCCTCCTTCGGTTCGCGACCGAGGATGGCGAGAAAGGCCTCGTCGATGAAGGCTTCGGGGTCGCCCTTCGTTTGCGCCTGCCACTCGGCGGCCAGCTTTTTCGCGGCGGCTTCGGTGAGGGGGCTGTTGTGCATCGCGAGGGCCTGGTGGGGCTGGACGCTCTCGACCCGCTGGTAGCATTCCGCGACCTTGGGGCCATCGAAGATCTGGACGAATTCCACGAGCTTTTCGTGGGCGTGGCGCAGGTAGATCGAGCGGCGGGTCGATTCCATCGCCTGGTGCTGATCGATCTCGGGACCTCCCATGGCGGGATCGAGTCGGCCGGCGATCCAGAGCAGGTTGTCACGGACGATTTCGCCCTCCATGCGACGGCTCGGCATGCGCCAGAGGTAGAGATTGTCCGGATCGACGGCGAGGTTGGCATCGTCCGGCGTGCTGCCCATTCGGTAGGCGGCGCTGAGCACGATCTTTCGGTGCATGGCCTTGAAACTCCACCCCGATTCCATGAATTCCGCCGCCAGCCAGTCGAGCAGCGCCGGGTGCGTCGGTTCCCGCCCGTTGGCGCCGAATTCGTTCACCGTGGGCACGATGGCCTGGCCGAAATGACGCAGCCAGACATGGTTCATGGCGACGCGGGCGGTGAGGGGATTGCGCTCGTCGGTGACCCAGCGGGCGAAAGCGAGACGGCGTCCGTTGGAGCGGTCCGGGTAAGCGTCCTGGCGCGGCTTGAACTTCGTCGTCACCGGTTCCTTCGCGGCTTTCGCAGCGGCGGCGATCGCCTTTGCGGCCCCTTCGAGGTCGTTCTTGGCGGTGGAAAGAGCCTTGGCGGCGGCCTTTTCCCCGGCGGCGTCCTTGTCCTTCTTCGCGGCGGCCAGCGTCTTCTCGGCGTCCGATTTGGCGCGAAGGGCCACGGCTTCCTGGGCTTCCGCCTCGAGAAGGGCCGCCCGGCGCTGTGCTTGCAGGGTGGATTCGGCGGCGGCCTTCCATTCGGCAGACTTCTGATCAACCCCGTCTTCTTCGAGGCGTTCGACGGCGAACTCGGCGGCGAGCGCGGTCTTGGCCGCCTCGGCGGCGGCGAGGGATTTCTGGGCGGAATCCTCCTTCGGTGCCTTCGCCAGCGCCTGCCTTGCCTTCTCGATGGCGGCGTCCCGCTGGGCGAGAAGTTCCCCGCGTACGAAATCCCGGCGCCAGGGTTGCGAGGCTTCCAGCGGAAGCTCGACCGATTTCGGATCGAAGGTTCCCCCGAGAACCGCGGGAACCGCGGGCGGGATTGGCTGATCTTTCACGGGAAAACGCTCGTCTCCGCGTTCGAAGAGGTAGGTCTTGGGATCGATGGCGCGGGCATAGGCGCGCACGAGCCCGGTCTTCTCCGTGTCCAGCTCACCGGGCACGCGGTCGGTGCGGACGTGGTAGCCCTCGAAGATGGCCCGCATGGCGTAGTATTCCTCCATGGGGAAGGGATCGTACATGTGATCGTGGCATTTCACGCAGCCCATGGTGATGCCGAGGAATCCCTGGGAGGTGTGGGACACCACGTTGTCGAGCCACACGTCGCGGCTGCCGGCGTGGAAATCGCGAACCAGGTAACCGGTGGCGCGGAGGGCATCGGGATCCTCGGGCGCGACCTCGTCGGCGGCGAGCATTTCCACGATCATCCGGTCGTACCCCTTGTCGGCGTTGAGTGATTCCACGATCCAGTCGCGCCAGCGCCAGATGTGCGGTTGGCTGTTGCGGACCGCGTCCTTGTAGCCGGACCAGTCCGAGTAGCGCCAGACATCCATCCAGTGCCGTCCCCAGCGCTCCCCGTAGTGGGGGCTTTCGAGCAGGCGATCGACGGCTTCCTCGTAGGCGGTCTCGGGGCGTTCCTGCACCGCGGAGCGGAACGCCCGGACTTCTTCGACTGTCGGCACCAGGCCGATGAGATCGATCGTCACCCGGCGCAGCCAGCCTTCGGGCGAGGTCTCGGGGCGCGGGGAAAGGTTTCGCGCGGCGTGTTCCGCGGCCAGGAAGGCGTCCATCTCGTTGCGGGCCCAGCCGGCGCCGGCATCGGGAACGGGCGGACGTTTCACCGTTTCGAACGGACGCCAGGGATAGCGATCGCGAAAGGCGGCGAAGGCGACCCGCCTATCCTTCAAGAGGGTCGAGTCCGCGACCTGACCCTCTTGGCTCGCCACGCCCGGCGCCCGGCCGAGCAGAATCTCGTCGAGGTTGGCGACACCGTCGCCGTCGCTGTCGGCATCGAGCACCTGTTCGATCCGATCCGCGATGCGGCCGTCGAGCGCGTGCAGCGCCTTGCCGAACGCGTTGTGGGGAAACTCATCGAGTGTCTCGGCTCCGTTGGCCTCGGCTCGGACATGACAGGTGGCGCAGCTTTCGAGTTCGGCGGGAAGATGTGGCCCGAAAAGCTTGGCCAGTGCCTTCTTGTTCGCGGGCGTGGCCGACACCGGAGCCGCGCCGGACATCAGCGCGAAGGTGAATGCGATGGCGAGAGCGAAACGACGCGGAAGCGCCGCAATGGACCGGGAAACGGGCACGTCGGACTGGGGCGGATCTCCTGCCAAGTGTCGGCCCGATTGCCGCGCCGCATCAAGACCGTGAACGCGTGAGCGTGTTCTCGTCGATGGCATCAATGGTGGGTTGATTTCGCTTCCCGCCAGTGGAGTTTGGCGACGAATGACGTCACCCATGGTCAGTTGCCAGGATCTTCGATTCCGCTACCCGGGCGAATCGTTCGCCTTGCGTCTGCCGGCATTTTCCGCCGCCTGCGAGGAGACCGTCGCCATCGTCGGGCCGAGTGGTTGCGGAAAGACGACGCTTCTGCGCCTGATCGCGGGCATCCTGGTGCCGCACGGGGGGACGGTGCGCGTGGGAGGAGAAACGGTCTCGGGAATGCCGGTGACGGAGCGGCAGCGATTCCGGATTACCAGGATCGGGTTGGTGTTCCAGGAGTTCGAACTGCTCGATTACCTGACGGCCCGGGAAAACGTGCTGTTGCCGTATCGGATCAGTGACGCGCTGACGCTGGACGCGGCGGCCGAAGCCCACGCGGAGGAACTCCTGGGCGAGACGGGGATCGGCCGGCTCGCGAATCGGCGGCCCGGTGAGTTGTCGCAGGGAGAGCGCCAGCGGGTGGCCTTGTGCCGGGCCTTGGTGACGCGTCCGACCCTGATCCTGGCCGACGAGCCGACGGGAAGCCTGGACCCGGAAAACCAGGCGAAAAGCGTGGCGCTCCTCCGTGAGCGGGCCAAGGCGGCGGGGGCGACGCTGATCATGGTCACGCACGATCCGGAAGTGCTCGACGGCTTCGATCGGGTGGTGAAGTTGCCCGATCTCCTGGGAAAGGAGGGGGAGTCGTGAACGCGGGTGGCGCTTTTCAACTCGGCTGGGCCTACCTGCGGCGCCAGCGAGCCAAGACGATCCTGCTGGTGAGCGCGCTGACGCTGACGATGGTGTTGCCGGCGGCGATCGTGGTGCTGGTGAACCAGGCCGAGCGGCACCTGCGATCGCGGGCGGAGGTGACGCCCCTGCTGATCGGGGCGCCGGGCAGCGCGCTCGAACTGGTCTTCAACGGACTCTATTTTTCCAAGCCGGAGATCGCGACGCTGACCCATGACGAGGCGAATGCCGCCGGAAAGGATCGGCTCGCCACGGTCATTCCGGTCTATGCCCGCTACTCCGCGCGGAAGCACCGGATCGTGGGCACGACGATCGACTACTTTCGTTTCCGGGGACTCGACGTTGCCGAGGGAGATCCGATGACCCGCCTCGGAGACTGCGTGGTCGGCGCGGCGGTGGCCGAAGCGGAGGGTTTGAAGCCGGGCGATTCACTGGTTTCAACCCCGGAAGCGGTGTTCGACCTCGCCGGGGTGTATCCGTTGAAGATGCGGGTCACCGGCATCCTGGCTCCGACCGGAACGCCAGACGATCGAGCGGTGTTCGTGGATGTGAAAACGACCTGGGTCATCGAAGGGCTCGCCCATGGGCACCAGGACGCCCGGGAGGCGGACGAGTCGGAGGTGCTGAGCCAGGAGGACGAGGGACGGTCGGTGACCCTGAACGCCTCCGTGGTCGAATACACGGAAATCACCGAGGAGAACGTCGGCAGCTTTCATTTTCACGGGGACCCGGGAACGTTTCCGATCACCTCGGCCATCGTGGTCCCGCGCGGAGAAAAGGAGCGGACCATTCTCCTGGGGCGTTACCAGGACGTGGAGAAGACCGGCGTGCAACTGGTCGAGCCCGGCAAGGTGATGGACGAACTGTTCGAGACCGTGTTCCAGGTGCAGCGGCTCGTGGTGGCGGCGCTGGTGCTGGTGGGGATCGCGTCGCTGGCCATCGCCCTGCTCGTCTTCCTGCTCTCGAACCGGCTGAGGACCCGGGAATTTTCCAGCCTCCGCCAGATCGGCGCGGATCCGATCACGATCCGATTGCTGATCGCGTTCGAAGGCGCCTTCGTGGTGATTGTCAGCGCCCTGCTCTCGGTCGTGCTGGTCGCGGCCTTGTTCGCGATCGCGCCCGCGCTGGTGAGGGTATTGGTGAGCTGAAAGGTGGTGATCGGTGGAGAGTGGAAAACGGAAAGAACCACCATCCACGATTCACTGCTGACTCATCACTCCTCCCTCCCGACTCATACGAGATTTGGAAAATAATCTGACGATTTTCGGAGTCAGTTTTTCTCGGGACGAGGCGCGAGGAGGAAGCGATGCGGGC
>JAUIGT010000371.1 GCA_030432615.1 Verrucomicrobiia bacterium | reverse complement strand
CCAGGCGTAGCGTCCGGTGAGCAGGGCGTAGCGGGTCGTGGTGCAGCGGGAGGCCGGGGTGTGGGCATCGGTGAACCGGACTCCCATGCGGGCGAGGCGTTCCAGGTTCGGAGTGGCGAGTTGAATATCATTGGCGTTGCCAGTGAAATCCTGGTAGGCGCTGGTGTCGCCCATCCCCATGTCGTCGGCCATGAAGAGGATGACGTTGGGCTTGGCGATGTCTTCGGCGTGGGAGAACCACGGAAGACACAGAAGACACGGAAGGAGGAGAAAGAGGGGACGCGGAGTCATGGGGTGTGGGAGTTTCCCGTCACCTCTCTCAGGAAAACGAAGCGGAGACAAGAACGGGCGGCGGAGAAATGGGAGGGGATTCGGCTATCTACTTCGCCACTCGCCCGCCTGGCGAGCATCCCGGCTCATCTCTTCCTGGAACAGCACCGACATGCCGCGCAATTTGCGGATGACCTGGGCATTGCGCACCGGTTTCGATTCGCCGGGGTCGGCTTCGAGATCGTAGAGGGTCAGGGCGGGATTCAGGAACAGCTTCCACTTTCCCGAGCGCACCGCCGCCAGGGCTCCCTGGCTGCCGTGGACGAAGTAGGCGTCCCGATATTCGTCCCGGGAGAAAAGGGGCGACCATTCCAGGGGCGGGTCCCAGCGGCGACGGTCGGTCACCTCGTGATTGAGCCCGACATCGTGGATGCCCTTCAACAGCGGGCTCAGGTCGCGCCCGTCGATGATCGGATGATCTTCGGGAATCTCGATCCCCGCCAGCGAGGCCAGCGTCGGATACCAGTCGAGGGCGCTGACGACCTGCGAGTTCGTTTCCCCTTTCTCGATTCCGACGCCGGGTCCCCAGGCGATGGCGGGCACGCGGATGCCGCATTCCCAGGTGGTCAGCTTGCGACCCTGCATCGGTTGTTCGGGAGTTCGTCCCGGGCCGCGCCCGTTGTCGGACGCGTAGATGACGAGCGTGTTGTCCGCGATGCCTTCGCTTTCGAGGGTGTCCATGAGCCGTCCGACGTGGAAATCGAGTTCCTGGATGGCGTCGCCGTATTCACCCCAGTCTGAAGTGCCCTGGAACTCCGGGCTCACGCCGAGAGGATTGTGGAGCATGGTGTGGGGAAGGTAGAGAAAGAAGGGTGCCTCCTTCTTCTCGCGGATGTAGGCGATGGCCTCGTCGGTGTAGCGCTTCGTCAACTCGGCGGGTTCTACGTTGGCCTGGACGATCTCGCCGTTGCGCCAGAAGCCCGGGCCGTCTTTCCCTTCGAAATAGACGACCTCCACCGGGTCGAGGTTGTGGAGCAGGCCGAAGTAGTGATCGAAGCCCTGGGCGTTGGGGAGAAAGGGCGGCTTGTCCCCGAGGTGCCATTTCCCGATGCAGGCGGTGGCGTAGCCGTTTTCCCGAAACAGTTCGGCGAGCGTGATCTCGTCGGGATGAATGCCCCGGTTCGAGTCGGCTCGTTGGACCCAGGTTTCCATGCCGATGCGGCGCGGGTAGCAACCGGTGAGCAGGCCGGCCCGCGAGGGGCTGCAGATGGGGGCGGCGGCGTAGTAGTCGGTGAAACGAATGCCTTCCTTGGCAAGCCGGTCGATCCGGGGCGTCTTCACCTCGGTCGCCCCGTAGCAGCCGAGATCGTAGTAGCCCTGATCGTCGATGAAAATGATGATGACGTTGGGACGGTCGGCGAACGCGGACGGGGTGCCGCAACCGAGGAGAAACACGAGGGCGAGGAATCGAACGAATCGTTGCATGGTTGACGTTCTACTCCACGAGCACGGGGAATTGCCCGAAGAATCTCGTGCTCCCGACCTTTTCCCGGCGGTGCGACCTTGAGGCGCGGTCCGATCGCCGCTGATCAGGAGGGTTTTCGCGCCACGACGATGGCGACGGGCAGCGACCAGATGTCCTCGTGCTCGCTGTGGGAAATTTCGAAGCCTTCCGATTTCAGCTCCGCCTCGCTGTCGATGGGATGGCAATCGACGATGTGGGGAAAGTGGCGATGCATCCACACGTAGACTTTCTCCAGCGGGGTATCCTCATCGGGATTCCGGGGCTTGGCCATGGCGACGAGGCCGCATCGTCCGCCCGGTTTGAGGACGCGCCTGATTTCCCGGATCACTTCCCGGAGTTCCTCTTCGGGGAAAAGCTCCAGCGTGAAGCTGAGGAAGACGACATCGAAACGGGCGTCCTCGAAATCCAGCGGCGGCACGGCCCCGACCCGGAGATCGACTCCTTGATCCAGCCCCTCTTCCTCTAGGGTTCTCGAGGCGACCTCGCGCATGCCACTGGAGACATCGACCCCGGCAACCTCGCCGAAATCGCCGACGGCTCGGGCCAACTCGACGAGGGCATGACCGGTGCCGTAACCGATCTCGAGAACCGATTCGCCGGGCGAAACCTTCAGGGCCGCGAGCCCGCGTTCCGTGACCTCGCGTTCGCTGGCGTGGGCGATCGCGTCGTAGGACGAGGCGATCCGATCGTAGAATTCGGCGTTGGGATGAAAACTCATGGATCGAGAGAAGGGGCGAGGGGTTTCCGTTACTTCTTCGGTTTCGGTCTGTTCTTCGGTTTCGGTCTGCCCTTGGAAACCGATTTCAGGGCGGCTTCATCGACCGAACCTACCAGAAATCCGACCTCGACGAGGAAGGCGTCCATCTTTCGGACCGTGTCGAAGAAGATTTCGGAGCCTCCCTTGCTCTCGTTGAAGAATCCGTGGGGTTGTCCCTCGTAGACGTGCAGTTCCGATTTCAGTCCGGCGGCCTTCATGTCGGCCTGGAATTTCTCCGCCGTGGCCACGGGGATGAGCGAGTCCTTCGAGCCGAGAAAGACGATCGCCGGGGGATCGTCTCTGCTGATGTTGTGGGCGGGTGAAATGGCGGGAAACCATTCCTTGGCGCGCTCGTGTCCGTAGCCATTGGGGCCGTTGTCGTAGACGGGATTGAACAGCGCCAGCGCGTTCGGTTTCGACGAGACCTCGGGGTGCTTGTCAGCGGGATCGTCGAGATCGTCGCAGAATCCCGTGGCCGCCGCCACGTGACCACCGGCCGAACCACCGCCCGCCGCGAGCTTGTCGGGATCGATCCCGAGTTTCCCGGCATGACCGCGGATCCAGCGCACCGCGGATTTCCCGTCGGCCACGCACTCGCGCGGTGTCGTGCCCTGGCGGCTTTTCACCCGGTAGTCGGCCACGATGGCGACCATGCCGCGCTTGGCGAGGTAGCGGGAGTGCTGCTCGAATTGCGTGACCGAGCCGCCGTTCCATCCGCCGCCGAAAAAGAACACGATGGCGGGGCGCTTGTCGGTTGCCGGGTCGTGGCCCTCGGGTTCGAAAACGTAGAGGTAGAGGTCGTCGCCGGAGGCGTGCTTGTAGACCTCGGCGCGCGCTCCCTCGAGATCGAGTTTCTCGGTTTTCCCCTCGGCGAAGGGAGGGGAAAGAATCAGGGCGGTCAGGACCAGCAGGCCCGCGGCGAAGGGACGCATTTTCATGTCGCCGAACATAGCGGACCACGGCGCCTCGGTCCAAGGACGAAAACGCGGGAGCCCGGGTCGAAGAGCCCGCCGACTCGATGTGGATTCGCCCGGAGTTTCGAAAGGGGAAATCGTTTTGCTTCCCCCGGGTCCCTGCGCTACCTAGTCGCACCTATGGCAAACGCATCCGGCGAAATTTTTCACGTGGTTCCCCAGGAAACGCACGACGTGCTCGTGCAGGCCGCTTATGAGCATCGAGGCTATGGCGCCGACGAGGCGGCCGCGGCGACGAAGATGTGCTCGGCGGCTTCCCGTCACGGCATCCGCACCCACAATGCGCTCAAGGCGCTGCACCTCGACGAACTCTTCGGTTCCGGGACGGGTGGCTGCGTGCCGGGCGCGGAGATCGAGGTCGTGGAGTCGAAGTTCAAGGCCACCCAGGCGTGGAACGGCCACCGCAAGCTCGGCCAGGCTGTCGCCGTCGAGGCGATGGAAGCCTGCATCAAGCTCGCCGACGAATACGGCAGCGGCACGGTCTCGGTGGACAACGCCTTCCACTATCTCTGGGGCGGCGGCTACGTGATGGACGCGGCCAAGCGCGGCTACATCGCCTACACCAACTGCACTTCGACCCTCGCCGAAGTCGTGCCTTTCGGTGGGAAATTTCCCACGCTCGGCACCAACCCGCACAGTTGGGGATTTCCGACCACCGACGCCGTCGGCTACCCGGTGGTGATCGACTGGGCGACCTCCACCATCGCCATGGGGCGCGTGGAGCAGTTCAAGCGCGAGAACAAGGAACTGCCTCCCGGCTGCGGTGTCGATGCCGACGGCAATCCCACGACCGATCCGTTCAAGATCAAGTCACTCCTGCCCTTCGGGGCGCACAAGGGTTACGGCCTCGCCCTGCTCAACGAACTCTACGGCGCGGCCATCGGCGGTTCGCTGCCGACCCTGCGCGGCCATGCCGCCGAGGGCGCCAAGGTCGGGGAAAAAACGACGTCCGCCTTCTACTTCCAGGTCGTGCATCCCGAGGCCCTCTCGGGTCGAAATTTCTCCAACGGCCGCAGCCAGGCGGAGAATATCACCGCCGTGATGAAGGACATCCTCGGGCACGGCAACGAGGACTGCATGCTCCCCGGCACGATCGAAGCCAACAACGCCGCCAAGTGCGAGAAGGCCGGCGGCCTGCTCTTCAGTGCCGCCGAGATCAAGGCCTTCGCCGAGGTGGCCGAGGAATGCGGTCAGGATGCCTCGGCCTGGACGCCCGACGCCTTCCCCGTCTTCGAGGACTGAAACCTGAATTCTGAAAACTGAAAACTCCCCACTTCTCGATGAGCTATCTCGACGAACTTTTCTCTCTCCAAGGCAAGACCGCCGTGGTCATCGGTGGCACCGGCGTGCTCTGCGGTGAAATGGCCCAGGGCCTGGCCCAGGCCGGCGCCGAAACCGTGATCGTCGGCCGCAGCCGGGAAAAAGCCGAAGAGCGACTCGAGAGGGTCAGGTCCGCGGGTGGACAGGGTTACTTCGTGGCCGCCGACGTGGCTTCGCGCGAATCCCTGGAATCGCTGCTCGCCGAGGTGATGGAGCGGTCCGGCAAAGTGGATATCCTCGTGAACGGCGCCGGTATCAATTCGCCGACACCCTTCCTGGAAATCCCGGACGACGAGTTCGCCAGCATCCTCGATATCAACCTCGGTGCCATCGTGCGCTCCTGCCAGATCTTCGGGAAGCAGATGCTGTCCCAGGAAACCGGCGGATCCATCATCAACCTCGGCTCCATCTCCGGACTCGGACCGCTGAGTCGCGTCTTCACCTACTCCGCCAGCAAGGCGGCAGTGCACAATCTCAGCAAGAACCTGGCACGCGAGTGGGCGGAGCAGGGTGTGCGAGTCAACACGTTGGTACCCGGCTTTTTCCCGGCCGAGCAGAATCGCAAGGTGCTTACCGAGGACCGCGTCGCCGCCATCATGGGCCACACTCCCGCCAACCGCTTCGGCGACGCCCACGAATTGATCGGCGCCACGCTCCTGCTGGCCTCCGACAAGGCCGGCTCCTTCATCACCGGCACCGAGATGATCGTCGATGGCGGCTTCTCCGCGATGTCGATTTGAGGGCGTGGAGCGTGGAGCGTGGCGTCGGAAGAAAGTGCCGGAGGCACGTCAAGAAGGTAGCCCGGTGTGAAGCGAAGCGGAACGCCGGGACATTGGCGGTAGATTACGAGCGAGTCCTGGAAGGGCGGCAAGGGCCTCGCGCCTGAAGTTTCGGTTCCCTCTCGACGCCCCTCCGGGGCTCTCCTGCCGGACACGCACTCATTCCCGGGGTTTCGCTTCGCTCCACCCCGCGCTACCCTCTCATCGCCCCTCCGGGGCTTTTTTCCAACCCTCCAACTGATCCCCGCAGGCCATGACCATCGACTCCCATCACCACTTCTGGAACTACTCGCCCGAGGAATACGGATGGATCGGGGAGGGGATGGATGTGTTGAAGCGCGACTATGCTCCGGCGGACTTGAAGCCGCTGATCGAGGAGGCGGGAATCGATGGGGTGGTCTCGGTGCAGGCTCGGACATCGCTGGACGAGAACGATGCCCTGCTCGCCCACGCCGAGGCCCATGACTGGATCAAGGGCGTGGTCGGCTGGGTGGACCTGACGCGCGACGATGCCGGCGATGCCTTGGGGCGCTACGCGGGACGGGAGAAGTTCGTGGGAGTGCGGGAGGTGCTCCAGGGTATGGACGACGACGGTTATTGCCTGCGCGATGATTTCAATCGCGGGGTGGCCCTCTTGCACGACTTCGGTCTCGTCTACGACATTCTCATTTTCCATCGTCACCTGGGCAATGCCGTCCGCTTCGTGGACCGGCATCCCTCCCAGGTGTTCGTCCTCGACCACATCGCCAAGCCGACCATCCGATCCGCCGAACCCGCCGTCACCTGGTCGGCCAACATGCGGGCGCTGGGCGAG
>JAUIGT010000370.1 GCA_030432615.1 Verrucomicrobiia bacterium | reverse complement strand
CAAGGCGATTACCGAGGATGGCATCGTGGCTGAAATGAGCCAACCGATCCGCACCGGATTTCTCCGCCAGGGCATTCGCTACCTGCACGGCGATTTCTGGCTGAAGCCCGAGCGCAGCGGGAAAACCATCCTGTTTCGGGTGACCGACATCAAGCTCCCCAACGCCGAGGTGCCGGACGGGCTCGTCGGCAGCTACCCGGCCTTCATGAAACTCGATCCCAAGCGCGAGCCCTTCGACAAGGTTCTGCCGCAGATCGGGCGCATCTATCTCGAGGGCAAAGAGATCGTCGTCGAGACGCGCCAGTCGGAGGATTGATCGACGCAGGAGAAACCCCGCCCCCGCCATGACGGAACCGGATTCGACATCGCCCGGCAGGAAGGGATGCTGCTCGCCCTCCGCCGAATCCGGCCGGGACGCCGGAGGATCGACCGACCTTTCCTCCCTCGGGCGGGCGCCCGATGCCGGTTCGCGCGAGGGCATGGCGAAGATCGAGGGCGGCCCTTTCTTCATGGGCGCGGAGGGACCCGAGTGCTGGGTCGCCGACGGCGAGGGTCCGGTCCGCGAAGTGACCCTGTCTCCTTTCTGGATCGACCGCACCTGTGTCACCAACGCGCGGTTCGAGGCCTTCATCGACGCGACCGGCTACGTCACCGAGGCCGAGCGCTTCGGCTGGTCCTTCGTCTTCTACAACCAGATTCCCAAGGCCCATCGCAAGCAGATGCGCTTCGATACCGTGCTCGGACTCCAGTGGTGGGCCAAGGTGGAGAAGGCCGATTGGCGCAAGCCGGGCGGCCCCGGAACCAACATCCGGAAGAAGGCCGATCATCCCGTGGTTCACGTTTCCTGGAACGACGCCCTCGCCTACGCCACCTGGGCGGGAAAGCGACTTCCGACCGAGGCCCAGTGGGAATGCGCCGCGCGCGGTGGACTGGTGCGGAAACGCTACGCCTGGGGAGACGAACTGACGCCCGGAGGCAAGCATCGCTGCAATATCTGGCAGGGGAAATTTCCCGACGAGGATACCGGGGAGGACGGCTGGATCGGCACCGCTCCGGCGAAAAGTTTTCGCGCCAACGACTTCGGTCTCTACAACGTCGCCGGCAATGTCTGGGAGTGGTGCGCCGACTGGTTCAGTCCCGACTGGCATGTACCCGAGAGTGACGCCACCCGCGTCGATCCACAGGGCCCCGCGCGGGGAAGCGCCCGCGTGATCCGCGGCGGCTCCTTCCTCTGTCACGACAGCTACTGCAACCGCTACCGAGTCGGCGCCCGCACCAGCAACACGCCCGACTCCAGCACCTGTCACCAGGGCTTTCGCTGCGTGATTTCCTCGTAGCCGCCGCCCGGCCATCCACCCGTCTCGCCATCGCGACGAACGAAACAAGTTCGAGAGCTGGCCGGTGGACAAGACATCGCCTGGCGCTCGCGCTGGGGCGCGAATGGCGGGAGCATCTTCGAGCGTCGAGAATGGGGGCGCCTTGTTCCTGTTCGCGGGAGGCGATGCCCCTCGGCACCTGATCAATCGCCGGCGAACGCCTTTCCCCACTCTTGCGCGAACCGCCCCGGCGTCCCGCCGGGAAAGACACATCGCGGCCTCGTTTCCTACGCCTGCAAGCGCTCGATCTCCGCGCCGAGGCCGATCAACTTGTCATCGATATTCTCGTAGCCGCGATCGATGTGGTAGACGCGGTGGATCTCGGTATTGCCCTTCGCCGTCAACGCCGCCAGGACCAGCGCCGCCGACGCGCGCAGATCGCTCGCCATCACAGGCGCCGCGCTGAGGCTCTCCACCCCGCGAATGATGGCGGTGCCGTCATCCATGTCGATGTCGGCCCCCATGCGCTTCATCTCCGAGCAGTGCATGAAGCGCTGCGGAAAAATCGTATCCTTCACCACGCTGATGCCGGGCGTCGTCGCGAAGAGCGCGCACATCTGCGCCTGCATGTCGGTCGGGAAATACGGATAGGGCTCGGTGGTGATGTTGGCCCCGAGCGGACGGTCGGCCCGCCCGATGGTCAGGCTCTTGCCGTGTCGCTCGATCGGGTAGCCGCACTCTTCCAGCACCTCCAGCACCGAGGTCAGGTGATCGGGCTCGACCCGCTTCAGGGTGATGGAATCGGTGGCGGCCATGGCGCCGGCCACGAGGAAGGTTCCCGCCTCAATGCGGTCGGGAATGACGGTGTGCTCGACGCCGCCAAGTTCCTTGACGCCCTCGATCTCGATCCGGCTGGTGCCGGCACCGGAGATCTTCGCGCCCATCTTGTTGAGAAAATTCGCCAGGTCGATGACTTCCGGCTCGCAGGCGGCCCCCTCGATGACGGTGGTCCCGCGTGCCAACACCGCCGCCATCATCACGTTGTCGGTCCCCAGCACCGTGGTGCCGTGTTTGCCCCGCATGTCGATCTCGTCGCCGCGCAGTCCCCGCTTGGCGCGGACGAGGATGTTTCCCCCTTCCACCTGGACCTCGGCCCCGAGCCCCTCCAATCCCCGAAGGTGCAGATCGACCGGACGATCGCCGATGACGCACCCCCCGGGCAAAGAGACATTCGCTTCCTTCATCCGGGCCAACAGCGGCCCCATCACGCAGATCGAGGCCCGCATCTTCCGCACCAGTTCATACGGCGCCTCGGCTCCTTTCAACTTCTCGGCCTTCACCGTGACCGTTCCGCTGGCCCGCTCGACTTCCGCGCCGAGATTCTGCAGGATCTGCAGCATGTAGTTGGTGTCGCTCACGTCAGGAACCCGACGGATGACGCACTTTTCACCGGTGAGAAGCGTCGCCGCGATGATGGGCAGGGCGGCGTTCTTCGAACCACTGATATTCACGTTGCCACTCAGTCGGGCACCGCCGTGAACGAGGAGTTTTTCCATGATACTGCTGCTGACAAAAAGAGGGGCGGGAAGTTAGGCCGGAACCGCCGGATTGACAGCAAAAAGAAACCGCTCCCGTCCGCTGAGATCGGTCGCGATTTCCACCTCCTCGAGCCCGGCTTCCTCCGCCGCCGCCGCCAGTTCCCCGGCCTGGCCTTCGCCGAATTCCATCGCCACCACCCCGCCGGGCACGAGATGAGAGCCGACCTCGGAGAGAAAACGCCGCATCACGTCCGTGCCCTGATCTCCGCCGCCGAAGAGCGCCAACTCCGGATCCCGGCGAACCTCGCGGCTGAGCTCGGTCCGCTCCGATTCCGGCACGTAGGGCAGGTTGGCCACGATGAGATCGAAAGGAGGTCCCCCGATCGCCGAAAACAGGTCGCTTTCCACCCGCTCGACCCCGCTTCCGTCCAATCCGAGCCGTTCGAGGTTCTCCGACGCCAGCGCCAACGCCTCGGGAGAGAGGTCCGCGAGAACCACCCGCGGCTGACGCTCGGCGAGATCGGCGGCAAGGCTCAGACCGATCACGCCCGAACCCGCGCCCATGTCGAGGATCCGCACGTCCGGCTTCCAATCCCGCAGCTTTCTCAGCCGCTCCACCAGTTCCTCCGTCTCCGGCCGGGGAATCAGCGCCCGGGCGTCGGAGGCGAACTCTCGTCCGCAGAATTCCACCGTGCCCATCAGGTGCTGCAGCGGCTCCCCCTTGGCCCGACGCTTCGTCAGGTCCCGCAGCTTCTCCAGGTCCTCCTCGCTCAGCGGCCGGTCGAAGTCGAGGTAGAGCTGCATCCGGTCGCATTTCAGGGCGTGGGCCAGCAGGTACTGCATGTTCAGGCGCGCCTCCTCGACGCCATGCCGTTGCAGGTAGACGGTGCCTTTCTGGAGCGTGTCGAGGACGGTGGCCATCGGGGATGGGGGAGAAAACCTCACCCTTTTCATCATCCTTCCCACTCCGCAAGGGGGACCTGATTGCACCACAATAGGCACTTGACGAACTTTCCCGGCCTCGCCATCGTCGCCCAAGTGTCGCAGATCATCACCAGGCTCCTGGCTCTCGTCGCCGTGGTTTCCGTTTCCGGAATCCACCTCGCCGGCATGCAGGTCGGCGCCTGGGCGTTCATGATGGGTGACAACGAGCGACAACAGGAAGCAGGATCTCTTCCCCGTCTCGCCGCCGATATCCTGTCCGGGGCTCACCCCTGCCAGCGTTGCCTCGTCACTCGGGCGGCCGCTCTCGAGTCGCACGAGCCCGGCAACGACGAGAAGGGAGCCCCTCATCACGATGCCGGCGACCTGCGCCTCGCGCCCTTCGGCGGACGCGCCTTCCGATTGGTGCCTCCCGCGTCCCGATGGTTGAGCCGCTCGCTCTTCTCGGAGGCCGAGCCGATTTCTCCCGCCGATACGCCGCCGACTCCCCCACCCCGAGTCACGGTTTTCTCTTCGGCGGCCTGATCTTCTCTGCCGAACGCTCCTCCCCGACTCCGTTCACCTTTCCCGGAGTTGCCTGGACGAGCGGCGAACTCCTCTCCTCCCCCGTCGGCTTGGTGTCTCGGAATCCCGTGATTCCCGTTCCAGCCGCCCACGGTGGGAATCAGGAGATCAGCACGATCCTTCCCCGGGCTCCCGTTGGTTGCCCTGGCTACCGGGACATCCCCGCCCACGAACAGCGGCATGATTCCCTCCCTTTTTTCACCCACTTGTTTTCCAACCAACTGATCATCAACCATCCGACTCATCGAATCCCATGAAAAAGACACTGACCCTCAGCGCGTTGCTCGCGCTCGCCACGAGTTCGCTCGCCCCCAGCACCTCCCGGGCTGGCGATGTCGCAGATGCCATCGACGCCAAGGCGCCCGTCGCCTCCGGCGGAACCTGCTTCGACTACAAGTGGGACGACTCCCGCGTCGATGCCCACGCTCCCATCGGCGTGATGGCCGACCACACCCACCACGCCGGTGAGGTCATGCTCAGCTACCGCTACATGTACATGCACATGGACGGTCACCAGGCCGGCACCGACAGCCTCTCCACCCGTCAGGTCTTCGACCGCGGCTACATGGTCGCCGCCGAGGAAATGGACATGCACATGCACATGTGGAGCGCCATGTATGCGCCCACCGACCGCATCACCTTCATGGCCATGCTCAACTACGTGGAAAAGGACATGACCATGGTTTCCAATCCCCACGCGATGATGCACGGCCACGACATGGGCCACGGAGGCGGGCACACCGGCCGCTTCGGCCACGGCAGCTCCGGACTCGGAGACCTCAGCCTCGGCCTGCTCTACGGTCTCTACGACGACCGCTCCCAGCGCGTTCACGCCGGCCTGGCCTTGAACTTCCCCACCGGCGATGTCGATGAGAAACAGGACGGCGTCTACCTGCCCTATGGCATGCAACTCGGCTCCGGCACCTGGGATCTCACCCCCAGCCTCACCTACCTCGGCCAGTGCAACGACCTCTCCTGGGGCGCCCAGGCCAAGGGCACCTTCCGGCTCGAGGACGAAGGCGACAGCGGTTTCTCCTACGGCGACGCCGTCGATCTCACCGCCTGGTCGGCCCTGCGTCTCGCCGACCCCGTCAGTATCTCGGCTCGTCTCGCCTGGCGCTACGAGGACGACATCACCGGTCACTACGACGGTCCCCACAACCACGTCGCTCCCCCGCACTTCCAGCAGAACTACGGCGGCCACACCCTGGAAGCCGGTCTCGGGCTCAACCTCAAGGCCGTCAGTGGTCCGCTCAAGGGCCACCGCCTCGCCATCGAGGCCCTGACCCCGCTCTACCAGGATCTCAACGGTGTCGGTATGGATCGCGAGGTCACCCTCGTGGCTGGCTGGCAATTCGCGTTCTGATCGATTCCGCGTTTCGATAGGTACTCCTGCCCGCCTTCGAAACACCCCCAGACGAACGGCCCGCGTCCGGTCTCATCCGGCGCGGGCCGTCTTGCATTCCGGACTCTTGCGGATGACTTCGAGATCCGCGTGGGAAGGGTTGACTCCGCCCGGGTAATACCAAATCCAAGAAATCACCTGACGATTCAGGGAAGACAAAAAAGGGGACTCAGCCTTCGGCGTTTATCGGAGATTCGGATCGGTTCTCCCCGTTTGCTTCGTTGCTCGTCGGTTGCGATGCCCGCATCGCGTCCTCCTCGTGCCTCGCCCCGAGAAAAACCGCCTCCGAAAATCGTCAGGTTTTTTCTCGGAAATGGTATAATACCGAATTCCAATAACCTCTGGACGATTGATTGAAATGGCAAAAAAGGATCCCAGCCTTCGGTTGATTTTTGTGATGCGAGCCTTCGCCTCCCGGATGCTTCGTTCCGCCTCGGTCAGGTAGCTCGCTACCTTCCCTCAGCGCGCCTCGCCCCGAGAACCGAAGGTCTCGCAAATCGTCCAGATCTTATTTGGATCCGGTATCAGCTGAGCGAGCGCAGGTATTCCTCGATCTCATACTGGGATCGGACCACCGTTTCACCCTTCTTCCGCTTGCGAAACTGGTTGGCGAGATCCTTGTCGAGGATGCGCGCCTTGCAGTTGTCCCGCCACTGGATCTCGAAATACTCGATCAACTGCTCG
>JAUIGT010000369.1 GCA_030432615.1 Verrucomicrobiia bacterium | reverse complement strand
CGACGAGCAACGAAGCAACCGGGGAGAACCGACCCGAATCTCCGAGAAACGCCGAAGGCTGAATCCCCTTTTTTGCCTTCCCTGAATCGTCAGGTGATTTCTTGGATTTGGTATCAGTGCGCCGCCAGCCAGTTGTCGCCGGTGCCGGACTCGACGACGACGGGAACCTTCAGCGGCAGCGCCTCGCGCATGCCGGCTTCAACGAGGGGAATGACCTCGTCCTGTTCCTCGCGATGCAGGTCGAAGACGAGTTCATCGTGCACCTGCAGGATCATCCGGCTGCGATAGCCGCCCTCGCGCAGGGCGCGATCGACGGTGACCATGGCGATCTTGATCATGTCGGCGGCGGTTCCCTGGATGGGCGTGTTGATGGCGGTGCGCTCGGCGGCGCCGCGAACGGTGGCGTTGCGGCTGTTGATGTCGCGCAGGTAGCGCCGGCGACCGGTCACCGTCTCGACATAACCGTGTTCCTGGGCGAACTCGACGGTCGATTCCATGTAGTCCTTCACCTTGGGATACTGGCGCCAGTATTCCTCGATGATCTCGGACGCCTCGGTGCGGGAAACGGTTCCCAGTCGCTGCGACAGGCCGAAGGCCGAGATGCCGTAGATGATGCCGAAGTTCACCATCTTGGCGGTGCGCCGCATTTCCGGCTGCACGTCTTCCAATTCCAGCCCGTAGACGCGCGCGGCGGTGATGGTGTGGATGTCGTGCCCGGCCTCGAAGGCCTCCATCATGCCGGGATCCTCGCTCAGCGAAGCCATCACCCGCAGCTCGATCTGCGAGTAGTCGGCGGAAAACAGCACGTGATCCGCGTCGCGGGGAACGAAGGCCCTGCGGATCTCGCGTCCCTGCTCGGTGCGGATGGGAATGTTCTGCAGGTTCGGATTGCTCGAGGCCAGCCTGCCGGTGGCGGTCATCAACTGGTGGAAGGTGCTGTGGACGCGGCCCGTCTTCTCGAAGATGGCTTCGGGCAGGGCATCGACGTAGGTGCCTTTCAACTTCGAAGCCTCGCGGTACGCGAGCAGGTCGGCCACGATCTCGTGCGAGGCGGCCAGCGCGGTCAACGTCTGCTCGTCGGTCTTGTACTGGCCGGTCTTGGTCTTCTTCGGCTTCTCGACCAGGTGCAACTGGTCGAAGAACACTTCGCCGACCTGTTTCGGGGAATTGAGATTGAACTCGGTTCCCGCGGCCGCGTAGATCTTCTCCTGGAGTTTTTCCATGTTGCCGGCGAGGTGATCACCGATTTCCCCGAGCGCGCCGGTATCGACGCGAATCCCCTCGCCCTCCATGCGAACGAGGACGGGTAACAGCGGGGACTCGATCTCGAAGAAGACCTTCTCCTGCCCGGTGTCCTTCAGCTTTTCGCGAAGGATCGCGGCGAGCTGCCAGGTGACATCGGCGTCTTCGGCGGCGTAGCGGGCGATCTTGTCCGGATCGGGCCCGGACTCGCCTTCGCCGCTGCTTTCATCGTCGCCGAACATGGTCATCTGCCCGCCTTTCTCCACCGGCTTCCCGAAAGCCTCGTCGTAGCTGATCGGGGTGTAGCCGAGGTAGGTCTCGGAGAGGTAATCCATGCGGTGGCGTTGATCGGGCTCGATGAGCGTGTGCGCCAGCATGGTGTCGAAGAGCGTTCCGCCCACGGCGACGCCCTGCCAGTGGAGCACGCTGACGTCGAACTTGAGGTTGTGGCCGATCTTCTCGATGGCCTCGTTCTCGAGGACGGGCCGGAATTCCTCCAGCACTGCGGCGGCGGCCTCGGGAGCAGCCGGCATCTCGGCGAAAAAACCGGCGTCCTTTTTCCAGGAGAACGCGATGCCCAGCAGCCGGGTGGTCTTCTCGTCGAGGCCGTCGGTCTCCACGTCGAAACAGAACGCGTCCCGGTTTCCCAGGTCCTCGATCAGCCGGGCGCGGGCTTCGGCGTCGTCGGCGGGAACCCGGCGGTAGTCCTTCTCGAGGTCATCGATCGTCTTGAGTTCCGCGACCAGTTCGCCCTCGTCGGTCTGGGCGGTGCTGTGGCCGCGACCGGCGGAGAAATCGTCCCCGAAGAGCCGCTTGCCGATGGCGTTGAACTCGAACTCCACGAAAAGGCTCCGGAGCGCTTCGTCGTCGCGCGTTTCCCCGATGGCGAGTTGGTGAAAATCGACATCGACCGGGGCATCGAGAATGATCTCGGCCAGCTGGCGGGACAACTTCGCCTGTTCCGCGTGGGCGATGACGTTCTCCTTCTGCTTGCCTTTCAGTTCGTCGGTGTGGGCGAGCAGGTTCTCGACGCTGCCATACTGGGCGATGAGTTTCTTGGCGGTCTTTTCCCCGATGCCGGGGACACCCGGGATGTTGTCGGAGGCATCGCCCCAGAGGCCGAGGATGTCGATGACCTGCTCCGGTTTTTCCACCTGCCACTGTTCGCGGATCTTTTCGAGATCGAGAATCTCGGCGTCGCTGCCCTGGCGGCCCGGCTTGTACATGATCGTTCGTTCGCTCACCAGCTGGGCGAAATCCTTGTCCGGCGTGACCATGTAGGTGACGTAGTCGCCCTCCGCCTCGGCGCGCTTGGCGAGGGTGCCGATGATGTCGTCCGCCTCGTAGCCGGGACATTCCAGCACGGGAATGTCGAAGGCCTTGATGAGCCGTTTCACCGCGGGAATGGCGCGGCTGATGTCCTCCGGCATCTCCTCCCGCTGGGCCTTGTATTCCGGGAAGATCTCGTGACGCGGCGTCGGTTCCGAGGTGTCGAACGCGACCGCGATGTGGGTGGGTTTCTGTTTCTCGAGCAGGTCGAGGAGCGTGTTGGTGAACCCGAACACCGCCGACGTGTTGACCCCGGTGGAGGTGAAAATCGGACTCCGAATCAACGCGAAGTGCGCTCGATAGATGAGCGCCATTCCATCGAGCAGGAAAAGGCGGTGATCGGCGTCCGCGCCGGGCGTCTTGGGTTCTTCGTCGGCCATGGTCCCGACCCTAGCGCGCCTCGCGCCGGTTGTCAGTGACGAGTGAATGGTGATGCGTGAAAAGCGAGGCCCCCGGAATGGGGAAACCACTATTCATTCCTCACTCATGACCCATCACTGATGAAAACCTACGGTCGCTCGATCGGGATCGAGATGAGCTTGTCGTAGCTCTGGGTGAACTCGCGGACGCTGAAGACCCAGACGACCACCTTCTTCTTGGCCCAGTAGTCGGGCGCCTGGGTGGCGGTCATGAACAGGTTCCGGCGGGCCTGGACGAGGCCGCTGCCGCGGACACCGACGAGATCGACGGGGAACCCGAGTTCGTAGCTGAGCTGGTCGAAGAGACCGGCGCCCTTGCAGTGCATGCCGCCGCTGGCGCCTTCCTGGAAAACGAGGGTGTGACTGTCGCCCAGCAGGAGCACGGGGCTGTCGCGGTCGGGCTCGACCGGTTCGATGCGATCGCCGTTGAGACGACCGGCATACTCGACCGGGAGCGTTTCCTTGGCCACCTGGCCCTCCCATTCGCTGCCTTTCACCTGGTCACCGACGATCTCCAGTTCGGCGGGATCGGAGCGCTTCAGCTCTTCCTTCGGCTGGGCGGCGTACCAGTCGCCCTTTTCGATCTCGGCCTTCACCTTTTCCGCGATGATCCGGCAGGCCAGCGGCGAGTAGTGGGCGTCCTGGGCGCACCAGAGTTTCTCGCCCGGCTGGGCGTCACGCCGCTGGCGCATCAGCGGCTCGATGTCGAGGACGTCCAGCCCGGCCGCTCGCATCTGGTCCAGGAACGGCGTCAGGGGCCAGGGATCGCCGGGGGCGAAGCGGGCGTCGAGCTTGTCGGGATAGATGGAGGCCTTGGCGGGGACGGGCACCACGATCAGCTGCACGCCCTTTGCCTTCAGCAGGTCGTTGAACTCGACCATGGAGGGAATCGGGTTGGTCTGGTTCTGGGCGACCTGGGCCCAGTCCTGTTCCCAGAATTTCCCCAATGCCATCTGTTTGAGTTCACGGACGAGGAAAAACCATTCGGCGTTGTCGCCCTGCACGTTGGGCTTTTCGGCGACGTGTTCACCGGCGGCCTTGGCGAAGGCGGCGGCGCGTTCGTCGCTGCCGGCCTGGCCCTCGGCGGGGTCGGCGATCGCCGGCGCGCCGATGACCTCGGGCACTCCGGTGGCGGGATTCTCCACCTCGCCGCCGGCCGCTTCCGCGGCGTCGCCGCCGGCCGGGTCGGGGGCGCCCGTCTCGTTGCCGCCGTTGCAACCGATCGCGGTCAGCGAAAATACGAGGGCCAACAGCCACGAGGCAACAGGGTTGAATGGGCGACCCGACAGGGTTGCATGGCCGGCGGTGCGATGGTCAGGGCTCGGGGGTCTCAACATCGTAGTAAGGTTCGAGGGGTTCGGAGAGGTCGTTCCACTGGCGCTCGCTGATCAGCTCGCGGTGGGTGGAGTAGGGTTCGAGGAGCAGCTCGTAGCTTTCTCCCAGTTTGCGCGGAAACCCCTGGCGCGGCTTGCGGTCCAGGATCGTCCAATGCATGACGATCACTTTATCCGCATCGACACTTCCCTCCAGCACTTCTTCCACCTCGTAGAGATAAGCGAGCAGCCCGCGCTGGTAGGTGTCGAGGGCCTCGACGGGGCGGTCGGCGGTCATTTCGATCAGCTTCCCGCGCAGGCGGACGCGGGGAATGGGTTCGCGGTCGCCGACCTTCTTGCGGAGGTGTTCCCAGCTCGCCTCGATGCGCGATTCGTCCAGCCAACCGGGCGCGATGGACACGGCCTCGATGGAGCCTTCCCACCCGCTGCCGAAATTGAGCCCCCGCCGGCCGGCGAGCATCTCGACGTCGGTCAGGTCCTTGGTGCCCTGGTTCACCTTCTTGCCATTGTGCATGACCATGTAGTCGGCGCCGTCGAAGGCGACGACGAGGTGATTGGGTTCGCCGGGATTGGCGTGGCCGATCCAGAGCTTGGCCGGCTGAGGTTCACTGCCGACGTAGACCCATTCGCCGTCGCGTTGCTTGAGCTGGAACTGCTCGTTGCCGATCACGATGCCGTCCTGGTCGGCGGAGAAGGGGGTCGCCAGGACCTCGAGGGTGAATTCCTTGTGCAGTCCGCCGAACTGCCGGGCGACGGCTTTCGACGACTCGCGGTCGGCCTGGAAGTAGCCGCCATCGACCCGCATGTCGAACCACGGGCCGAAGCGGGCGCCGTCGCGGGCTTCCACGCCGCATTCGCGAAGGTCCTCGCCCTCGCCGGCGAGATTGTCGGTCTTCCGGTTTTCCCAGAGGAAGACGAGGGGTAGGCCGGTGACGGGCCAGTCGCGCTCGGGAGTGGTGCGGGTCGATTTCTTCTTTTCCTTTTCCTTTTTCGCGTCCGCGGTGGACGGGGAATCCTCCGGTTCGACGTAGTTGATCCAGAGATCGGGAAAAAAGTCGCCCTGCCCGTCGTCGGTGACCGTGAGCCACGCCTCGATCGTTTTCATCTCCTCGTCGAAACGCCCGATGTAGGCCTCGATGCCGATGGCGTCGGAGCGACCGATCGTTTTCCCGGTGTAGGGACCGGTCATGGTGAGGAAGCGGACGTGGTTGCTCCACCGCGGATGATAGGTCTCGTGACCGTCGATGCCGGGCGCCCGGTCGAGGGCCACGTCCCATTTTTCCTCGCCCTCGTCGGCGAACATCTGGAGGTTCTTGTGGGCGCCGTCGAAGACCCAGGCGAGGTAGCTGTTGTCGGGCGCGAGCGAGGGCCAGCAACCGTTCTGGTAGACTGCCTTGCGCTGTTCCCCGATGTGAAGCACGCCGGCATCGGGCCAGGGAAAGAGACCGGAGGCGCGGGTGCCGTCGCGGGAGAGTTGGATGTTCTCGGTGCCGACCTCGCTCTGGTCCCACACCACTTCCCGTTCACCGGGATCGAGGAGCTTGAAACGGTCGATGCGATCCCCGATCGGGGTGCCGCGTTCGGAGGGGATGAGATGGACCGCGTAGACCCACTCGACGCTGGTCTCGGGATCCCGCCAGACATCGACCGCGTAACCGTCGGCGAGTTTCTCCAGGTGTCGCCCGTCCCAATGGACCCGGAAGATGGCCGGCTTGAAGTAGGTGAGATCGGACCCGGATTTCTTGTGGTAGCCCGAGTGGGTGAAGATGATGTCGTTGCCGCTGGGGGAGATCAGCGGACGCGCGTAGTTCGACTGCTCGGGCAGGATCTTTCGGGCGCCCTTGCCGTCGCGGGTATCGATGCCCCAGAGTTCGAGCCCGTCGTAGCGGGCGAAGATGTCGGGCTTGGTGTTCTTCCCCTGGCGAGCCCAGACCATCTTGGCCTGGCCGCCGACGAATTCCTCGATCTTCCGGGAAAGCGGTTCCGTGGCGGTGATCCGGGGATTGTCCGGGATGTCGTCACCGATCGGAGGCTCGCAACCGCCGAGCGCCAACAGCAGCGGCGCCGCCAGCAGGCCGCGGAGGAACGGGGTCGGGGGTAAGGTCACGGTGAGGAGAAACGCGATTCCGAGTTATCCA
>JAUIGT010000368.1 GCA_030432615.1 Verrucomicrobiia bacterium | reverse complement strand
CACTTCCGGGTTGTTCTGGCGAATGTAGAAGAACTCCAGAGCCTTGCGGATCCGGTTGATGATGTAGGTATTCCGCAGCGGCTTGGGGAAGTTGAGCACGTGCTGGTGGAACTCGGGCAGGTTCTCGGCGTTGATCTCGGCGGAGATGTCCTCGGGCAGGGCCTCGATGAGCATGGCGCGCCGCTGCTTGCGGAGATTGATCATCTTGAAGATGAGAACTCCGAGACACCAGAAGGTCAGCAGGGTGGTCACATACTGGGGCCAGGAACGCTCGGTGAAGAGCGCCCGGAGGTAGGAGCCCACGGTGAGCGCCTCTTCCGGGCTGGGCTTCGGCAGCATGAACATGATCAGGTACCAGAAGAAAGTCAGCCCCACCCCCAGCAAACCGGCCATCCAGATATTGACGTAGGAGGGGTGCGGTCCCGCGGGCCCCTGCCCCATCTCGAGCTCGGGCATCTGGTCGTAGTATTCGCCCGCCATTTCCTCACCGGGGCTGCCACCCTCTTCGGCGGCCGCATCTTCGGCGCCCTCGCTCTCTTCACTGCCTTCGCTGCCGGACTTCATGGCCGCGTCCGGCGGCGGCGGTCCCTGGGTCGCGGACTGACCGATGTCTTCGGGGATCTGGATCTTGGTCGAACAACCGGGGCATTTGACGGTCTTGCCGGCCAGGTCCGCTTCGGCTTGCAGGTGAATGTTGCAGGTCGGGCAAACGAATTTCATGGGATTTGGGGAAAGGTCGCGTTCTTCGGTTTTGTCTGGGAGGTACTTCCGGCTGATCGCCGGGAAGCGCTTCGCGTCCGCAAGGGAGCGGGAAAGGAGGTTATGGCCCATGCCGGGCGGTTTTTCGACAAAAAAATCATCGCTTGATGCCGGTGACCGTGCCAGTGTCGAGCCGTGGTGTCCGCTACCTGTCTCCCCTCCGACGCCGGCCGAGGCTCGACCCGGCAGGCGTCCCTCATTCTGCTTGTGGCGGTCAGCACGCTTCTGGCGAGTTGCGCCCACCGGGTCAGCGTGGCCGAACTGCCGGCCCCGGCGATCGATCCCGAATCCGATATCGCCAGCGCCCGGACCAGCTGGAATCGCCTCCGTCGCGACCGCGACAACCCCGAGACCCGCGACGAGTACAACAACGCCGTCACCCGGGTTATCCATCACGCCACGATCAATGATGACGAAACCGGCGCGGCCCGCTCCCTCACCGTCGGCGATCGCATCATTCCCCTCGTCGATCACCTCAACGGCACCTCGGACCTGGCAAACGTCGATCGGCTCTGGCCGGCCGATGACATGGTCATCCGCGGATTTCGCGAGCGGGTCACGGTGGAGGGAATCGGCGCCCCCCTGGTGATGCGGTTTCCCCCGGAAGGCTACGCCCCCGAGGAGGGCCGCTTCCAGCCCGCCACCGGCATCCTTCGCTTCGACGGCCCCGGCGGCGCCCCGCAATTCGTGGTCCACGACACCCTCGCCGAATCCGACGCCCGGCTCGCCGCCGGGATGGCGCCCGCCCGCCTGCGGGCCGACTACACCGCTCCGCTGGCGGCCCGCTTCGCGGCCGAGGATCGCCAGCGCATCAACCTGCCCGCCATGCTGCGCCCGGACAAGTTCGACGAACTGCTCGGGCTGGTGCAGCTCGACACCACCTACCCGCACAAGATTCCCGTGGTCTTCGTGCACGGACTGAAGTCCTCGCCGAACACCTGGCGGGACACGCTCAACGAGTTGCGGGCCGATCCGGTGATCCGCGAGCATTTCGAATTCTGGACCTTCGGCTACACCACCGGCCCGCCTTTCCCCTACTCGGCGATGAAACTCCGCGAGGCGCTCCAGGGGATGGCCATCTTTCGCCGCCAAATGGGCGCGCCGACCGACGACGTGGTCCTGGTCGGACACAGCATGGGCGGCCTGCTTTCGCGCCTGATGACGGAAAAAAGCGGCGACGATGTCTGGTTCCAGTTCTTCAACGAGCCGGTGGACGAGTTGCCGCTGCCCGAAGAGGAACGCGAGATCATCCGGAACATGGCCTACTTCGAACCGCTACCGTTCGTGAGCCGGGTGGTGTTCATCGCCACGCCCCACGGGGGCAGCCAGATGGCCGACGACGCCATCGGTCGCATCTTTTCCCAGTTGATCCGGTTGCCCAGCCAACTGATCACGCTCTCCACCACGGTGTTGAGCGAAAGCGTCTACGCGCTCACCCCGTTCGGTCAGGCAATCCTGGGGGAACGCCTGCCGACGAGCATCGACATGCTGGAGGCCGACTCCGAATTGCTCAATCGCCTGAAGGCGGACCCGCTCAACCCGAACGTCACCTTTCATTCCATCATCGGCGACAAGGGACCCGAGGGAGATCGGGAAGGCACCGACGGCGTGGTCCCCTACGCCAGTGCCCACCTGGAGGGCGTGGCCTCGGAAAAGGTCGTCCAGTCGGGTCACCGTGCCCACCAGGATCCCGTGGCCATCGCCGAGCTGGACCGCATTCTTCGCGAGCATGTCCGCGCCACCGGGGCGGAATGACGGAGTCCCGGGCGAGATCGAGATCAATCGATCAATTTTTCGTCCCGCTCTTGAACGAGCGCTTCATCGCCGTCATCGCGTTCCAGAGCCGAACGCGGACCTCATCCTCGGAGATTTCGAGCAGGGTGGCGATCTCCGGAGCCGTTCTCCCATTGAGGAAACGGAGCGCGATCAGGTCGCGGTCGCCGGGCATCAGGCGCCCGAGGCCCAGGCAGAGGGAATGACGATTCGACATCACCAGGTTCTCCTCCCGGATCGCCTGGCAGGCGATTTCCACGGTGTAGCCGATGAGCGCGCTGAGCAGCGCCGCGGTGGTGCAGAGATCCACGTCGCTCCGATAGAGCGCCACGAAGGCCTCCTCACAGGTGCTTTCCGCCACGGAAGGATCCGCGAACAACTGATCGCAGATCTCGAACACGATCGGCTCCCAGCGTCGGACCAGCGCCTCGAACACGAGGAGACGATTGCGGTCGCCCGTAGGCGGCGAGTTCCGTGATGCCAGCGAGAAGCCCTCGTCGGTTTGACGGCTGAGGGGAAAATGATGGGAAGTAGTCGAATTCCAAACCATGACGGCCTGGAAGGTTGCCACCTTCGTGCCAAGCTCAGCAAAAAGATCTCAACTCTCTATTCATCAACGCATTACAAGAACTCAAGAAAGAAGCCACCGCAAGAAAACCCGGAAAGAATTGCCGTCTTCTTTCCATCGGATGGAAAAAAAGTTTCAACCCGATCGGGGTGTCGAACGTCGAAAACTCTTCGTCGCCGCCTCCCGCCGTCACGAGCGGGAACGGGTACGTTTCCCGAGTTCGAATTCCGCCATCTTCTTCCTCAGCGTCACCCGGGAAATCCCGAGCCAATCACAGACCTTTCCGAAATGGTGATCGGAGAGATCGAGGGCACTCTCTATCATCCGACGCTCCAGGCGGCCGACCAAGTCACGGTAAACGTCGCTTTTTTCCTCCGAACGCGCCAACTCGAGCGCTTCGAGGATCGGAGCCGTGATGACCGCGTCGAAGTCGCCGCGCCTTCCCGCGGCCGCTCCCGGCAGGTCGATCTCCCGAATGACCGCGTCGGCCAGTTCGGCGGACACCTCGAACCCGCGGCTCCGCAGCACCAGTTGCCGAACGATGTTGCGCAATTCCCGCACGTTCCCGGGCCAATCGTGCCGCTCCAGCCGCTTCATGACCGCCGGAGAAAACGCGGGACAGCCGTTCCCGAAATCGCGGGTGGCCTCTCCCTGAAAATGACGCACCAGGGTCCCGAGATCCTCGACCCGATCCCGCAGGGCCGGAAGCTGAACGATGGCGGAATTGATTCGGAAATAGAGATCCTCGCGGAATCTTCCTTCCTCGATGTGTTGTGCCAGGGGCCGATGAGTGGCGGCGATGATCCGCACGTCCACGGGCACTTCGCGATTGCTGCCCAACGGCTGGATGACACGTTCCTGGAGGACGCGCAGCAGTTTCACCTGCACCGCCAGGGGCAGATCTCCGATCTCGTCGAGGAACAGGGTCCCGCCGCGGGCCTGCTCGAAACGCCCCACCCGATCGACGGTGGCCCCGGTGAATGCGCCGCGGACGTGTCCGAACAGTTCGCTCTCGAGCAGATTCTCCGGGATGGCCCCGCAATTCACCGCCACGAAGGGCGCCTCGTTCCGCGCGCTGTGCTGGTAGATGGCCCGCGCCACCAACTCCTTGCCGGACCCGGTCTCGCCGAGGACGAGAACGGTGGCATCGGTGGCGGCGATCCGGCCGATCTCCTTGTAGACCCGCTGCATGGCACGAGAATTTCCCAGCAGGCTGGGATTTCCCGCTTCCGTCGATTCCCCCAGCCGGACCCGACGGCCCATGGAGCGCCCGGCCCGGACACCCTTGGCGACCGTGTCCAGCAGTTCCTCGATGGCGAATGGCTTGAGCAGGTAGTCGAAGGCACCTCGCTTCGTCGCCTCGATGGCGAGGTCGGTATTGCCGTGGGCGGTCATGAGAATCACCGGACGCAGGGGATTGTCCTCCCGCAGCGCGCCCAGCAGGTCGAGGCCTCCCATGCCCGGCAGGCGGAAATCCGTGAGCACGAGGTCGAAGTCACCCGCTTCCGCGCGTTTCCGGCCTTCGGCTCCGTCGTGGCAGAGAGTCAGTTCGTAGCCTTCGCCCCCGAGAATCATCTCCAGCGAATCCGCGATGTCTTCGTCGTCCTCGACCACGAGGATGGTGCCCGGAGTCTTCCTCATCTTGCTCCCCCCTCCTTTCCGCGGACCGCCTCGGCCAGGGGCAGGCGAAAGACGAAGGCGGCGCCGCCTTTCTCCCGGTTCTTCGCCGCGATCGAACCACCCCACATCTCGACCGTGAGCCGGCAGAAATAGAGGCCGAGCCCGGACTGCCCCGGGGTGATGTTTCCCTGCACGAAAGGCTGAAAAATGCGGTCTCCCATGTCCGCCTCGATGCCCGGGCCCTCGTCCTCGACCCGGCAGACGGCGAAATCGCCCTCCCGCTCGAATGCGATCGTCACCCGGCCTCCCCGCGGACTGTGGTGGATGGCGTTCGACAGCAGGTTCTCGATCACCCGGCTCAGGGCCAGCGATTCCGCCACCACCGGCAGCGATTCCCCGAAAAACGGACAGAGGGCGACCCCGGCTTCCGCTCCGGCCGGCGCGCAGGCGGCCACCGTCTCCGCGGCCACCGCCGCCAGGTCGGGAGGATGCCCCCCGATCGTTTCCCGGCTTCCCGCGAGATCGGCGGCGAAGACTTCGGCGATCGACCGGATCAGCTGCCGCTGCCGCTCCGCCTGGGCGATGGCCCGCCGGATCGCCGGCCGCGACTCCCGCCATTCCTCGCCGACCTGGCGGTCGAGGTGCTGCAGGTTCAGCAGCACCGTCGCCACGGGATTGCCGAGGTCGTGCATGATGCATTCGAGGAGCACCTGCTTCTTCTCGAGTTCCTTGAGCAGGCGGCGCCGCGCCAGGCTCTGGTCGTGCGCCTGTTGCACGAAGGCCTGCTCCTCCCGCCAGCGTTCGTCGGCCGGCAGAACGAGGAGGACATCCACATCACCGCCCTCCTCTTCCCTGCCAGCCACCGCTTCGAAAAAACGCCGCCGATCTTCTCCCGGCACCGATTCCTCCCAGATTCCCGATCGCAGCGAACGAACGGTCCGGCCTTCCTGGTCGCGACCAGTTTTCCAGAACTCCCCGGCGCCATGGTCGAGAAAATCGTCCAGGAAGGGCGAGCGATCGCGAAACTCCCGATCCGTGCCGAAGACTTCCGCCCACCACTCGGGCTCGGGCTCACGCAAGGAAAACGTCCCTTCCTCTCCGCGGGTGCGCACCAGCACGGCGGCATCGATCGCTCCGGCCACCACCCGCTGGAGTTCAGATGGACGAGACTCCTTCATGACCGCGTCCCCGATTCGGCACTCGCGTCGTCCCTCATGCGCCATGTCAGGTCATCGAAGGCGGCGGCGACGTTTTCGCCGACCTTGGCGCTGGTCTCGAGGATGGGAATACCCGCCTCCCGAAAAGGGGCCAGGGCCTCCTCCTCGATCTCCCAGTCGTCCCGGAGATCGCACTTGTTGACCAGCAGGATCACGGCGGCACCGGGAAAGCGGGGTCGAATTTCCTCCCATTCTTCCCGGACCGCATCGAGGGTCTCGCTCCGGGTGCCGTCCGCCACCAGGAGGAAACCGGACGCGCCCTGGAGATAGGATTTCCGCACCGCCTGGAACTCGTCCCTACCCGCGAGATCCCAGATCATGAGCCGCGTCTGGCGCTCGCCGATGGTTACCGTCCGCTGGTCGATCTTCACGCCCACGGTGGTCAGGTAATCGTCGGAAAAGATACCGCTGACAAAGCGCCGAACCAGGCTCGTTTTTCCGACCGCGTAGGCGCCGATGAGACAGACTTTCTTCTTGATCATCGCTCGGCTCCACCTCCCTCCATGGCTCCGGTCACTTCCACCGCCCTCACGCTGACGCCTTCTCCCGATCGGTCAAGCTCCTCAC
>JAUIGT010000367.1 GCA_030432615.1 Verrucomicrobiia bacterium | reverse complement strand
TGTCTCTCGGCGCTTCGAAGCGGCTGCCTCGGCGGCTTTCCGTCCGGCCTCGCTGCCCTCGTCCCAGCCGCGGTTGACGCAGTCGGGAGCGACTTCACGAGCCAGCGAAGAGCCGAATCCGACGAGGTAAGCCACGCCCCAGGCGAGATCGTGAAAGCCGCGGGCAAACTCCTCGCGCGCCTTGGGAACGGCATCACGGGCGGCGGATCGCGCATCGGAAGCTCCGGCTTTCCAGGCTCGTTTCAGGGCCTCGTTGAGGTCATCGAAGGCCTCGCGGGTTTCGCCGCACCGGGCCCGGGTTTTGTCTTCGGGTTCGGCCTCGGGATGGGGAATTTCGGATTCGTTCATGGCTTCAGGATCGGGTGTTGACGATGGCATTCTCTCCGAAATCCGGGAAACGCCCCATTATAATGTCCCGAATTATTTGTAGCGCGGGCTGCGATTGAGCTTGCCTGAGCGGCTCCGGATGAAGAGCTTGGGTCTGGTGAACAGGCTCAGCCGATCATGACCCCCGCGCAAGCCAGGTTGATCACATGGTTTCGCGAACACGCGGCCGCCCAGGAAGAGGCGGGCGACCGCCCACGTGCCCTGAAGGTGATCCGCGGCGCCCTGGACCTGGCCCGCCGGCAGGCAAAGATCGAGGAGGGAGAGGGTCGCTATCTCTTCTCGCTGCTGATGGACATCGGCGGCCTGCTCCTTCATACCGGTCAGGGACGCGAGGCGGCCGCCTGTCTGCGGGAGGCGCTGGACTTGCGGGATACCGCCGAAATCGATGCGACGCCGCAGGAGTTGGCCGAACTGCGACAGCGCCTGGGATCGGCACTCGATCTCGCGGGTGACGAAGCGGGCGCCGCCGACGAATACGCCGCCAGCCTTGAACTGCTCGAAACCCAGGAATCCGCCTCTCGAGACACGATCGCCCATCTCGCCAACAACCTCGGCATGATTCGCCGTAACGAGGGCCGGTTCGAGGAGGCCGCCGCCCTCTACCGACAGGCGCAGGAAATTTTCGAAGATCTCGGGGAGAGCCACGCCACCGACCTGGCCACCATCTGCAACAACCAAGGCTCGCTTTTCTGGGCGTGGGAGCAGCCCGAACTGGCACGCGATTTTCACCTCACCGCGCTGAAGCTCCGCCGGGATCACCTGCCGGACGATCACCCGGACATCGGGCAGTCGGCCTGCAATCTCGCGGCCGTCTATCACGATCTCGGCGACTTCGAGAAAGCGGGACGCAACTACGAGCGGGCGCTGGCCATCCTCAAACGCAGCCTGCGGGAGGATCCGGACACTTACGAAATCGTGGCCAGCAACTACGCCACCCTGCTCGAGGATTCCGGCCAGGAAGCCAAGGCGAATCGGGTGCGGCAACAGACGGAAAAGCGGGTCGCGAAGGCGCGCAGGAAAGCCGGGGAAGGCTGAACCGCTTCCGGACGCCAACCTCAACCACCGAATTCCTCCTCGTAGTCGTCGATGGAGGCGCGGATCACCTTCTCGGCCTGCTCACGCCCGTAGGCGGGCCCGATGGAAACGTCGGCCTCGCGCCCCGGGATGAGCTTGTAGGTAAGGAAATAGTGACGGAGACGTTCCACCAGCACCGGCGGCAGTTCGGAGATGTCCTGGGTATCCCGCCAGACGGTGTCGTTGAGCAGCACCGCGATGATCTTGTCGTCCGCTTCTCCCCCGTCGAGCATCGGCAGGCCACCGACGACGCGGGCACCGACGATGATTTCGCCCCGGGAAATGGGACGCTCCGACAGCACGCAGATATCGAGGGGATCCCCATCTCCGCTCTTGGCACCGTCCATCAGGGCGCCGACGCGGTCGCCGCAGTAGGTCCGCGGGATGAACCCGTAGAGGGAAGGCGGCTGGGAAGAGGTGCGCTGCGGACGATCGACGCGGATGTAGCCGGTCTCCTTGTCGATCTCGTACTTCACGAGGTCGAAAGGGGTCAGCTCGATGTAGGCGTGCACTTCCGCGGGAGGGTTAGGCCCGATGTCGAGCCCGTGCCACGGGTGGGGACGCCAACGATAGAATGGAGAAGGAAAGGTCATGAATAACAGTTCTGTCGGACTTTCTCTCAAAGAGAAAGCCTCCCTCTCTTCCGCCATTCCCGACCACAACGCAAGAGCAGGCCAGCGGCTTCCCGATTTCCCGGGAGAACCGCCGCGCCTGGCGACATGACTGTGCGGCGGCTCCGGTTCAGGGAGCTCCGACATCCCAGAGTCCGTCCTCGGGATCCCCGGAGGGATCGTAGGCGGTTCCGGTCCCGGCGACGGGAGGCATCACGTTGTAGTTGATGGACAGCATACTGCCATCGAGGGACTCGATCTGGGGCAGGCTGGTACCGCTGACCGGCATGTAGGGCACCAAGTCAGCCTCGGAGACCGACGAGATGCTGGCGGTGGGATGGTCGGCGAGGTAGCTTTTCTGAGCCACGTAAACGCTACGCAGTTCGAGTCCGGCCGTCCGGGCCAGTTTCCATTCGCTGATCCCCGAGGCGGAGATCACGACCACGGAAGCGAGTGCCATCATCAGCGCCAGGGTGACGCTGATTTCGATGAGCGTCATGCCTCGTCGCCGTGAGGACCGGCCGGACAGTCCGGGCTTGAGGAGTTTGTATGTGTTTTTCATTTCGTTTTCGGAGGAAGTTGTAACCACGAAATTGCCCCGGGATCTCCTCCCGGGACCTTCTTCGCGGCGGGATTGTCGTCGGCAAACCCCGACTATTTCACGCGATCGATCTCGACGAGATTGTCGCGCTTGTGGAAAATCTTGACCTCCTCCGACGTGGCGCCCTCGACGACTTCCTCGATCACTTCTTCCTCCGCAAGGAGGTGCTCGAGGAGTCTCTGGGGCAAGCCGGAAAGGCTGAGAACGAGACCACTGATCGCCAAACCGGCCCAGACACAACGATAGGTGAAGCTCTTGTTGGGGTTGTTCAGCAAGCGGCCGTACCAGACTTTCCGATCCTCGACCCGAGAGGTGTAGGTCACATTCTGGTTGCGCATCTGGTCCACGACTCGCTCAAGCAGCTTGTCCGAGGTCGTCGATAGCTTGTAGAGATACCGGCCACCGCTCTCCTCAGGCGCCTCTTCCACGGTGAGTCCGGGGGGAAGATCCGTAGGGAGGGTGTTGCAGTAGATCCTAGTAATGTAGATGAACTTCTTTCGAAGCCAGCGATCCAGGGGAGTCTGTTGCATGGTTGGAAGTGGCGGTTGAGTTGGATTGTTGTGGCGTTCAGCACCCGTTCACATGGCGCTGTTCATCATCTTGGGGCCCATCAGGAAGATAGGCAGGAAGGCACCAATGAAGACGATGGAGATCAGGATCGAAGCGAAGACGAGGGCGATGAAATTGATGGCCGCAGTGAACTCGTTCACCAGTTGGTTGACGTCCTCCTCGTACATATTGACCAGCAACTGCAACTGGGCGTCGATCGATGAAGAGCGCTCGCCGATTGAGATCATGTGGGCCACCTGGGCGTCGCAGGAGGTGAATTTCCGCACCGCCTCCGAAAACGGCAGACCCGATGTCTGATAACGGATCCCGGCATCCAGCAGTTCCTGATACATCGGCGTCCCCTTCAACGAGGTGGCCGCAATTTCGATCGACTTTGCCAAGGTGATACCGTTGGCATGCAGCATGTTCAGGGTGCCGAGGAAGAGCATCTGCCTCATGCCCATGATCAACTGCCGAAGCAAACGCCACTTGGACATCGCCATGTTGGTGATGAACGTCCGGACCTTCTCGACGAAAAGGAAGGTTCCCAGGCTTCCCAGCATCCCGAACACCACCACCGGCCACACTTTCTTGACCACGTGGCTGATCTTGAACAGCTGCTTGGAGAAGGGATCCGGCTCCTGTTTCACATCCAGGAGCAACCCCTCCACTTCAGGTACGATCTTCAACTGGGCAACGATGAAGAGACCGATCAGGGCAAAGATGATGATCCCGGGAAGGATGGTGGCCTTGCGCATCTTCGCCTTGAATTCAGCTTCCTTCTTCAGGCGGTGGGAGATCGAGTCGAAGGCCTTGTGAATCTGACCCGAGTCGGTTCCGGCTCGGACCAGGCTGATGAACTTGTCATCGAACTTCTTGGTCTTGGCGAAAGCGACGTAGGTCGGCGCCCCGGCGTCGACCTCCGACTTCACTTCGTTCAAGGTGCGTCTGACTTCCGCATTCGGGTGTCCCTGCGCATAATACTTGAGTGCATCGGAAGTGTTGATCTGGGCCTTGAGCATCGAGGCCATACCGCGGCAGAACTTGATCAGCTCCTTCTTCGGAAACTTGCTCTTCTGCTTCCGGTCGGAGAAAAGTCCGTCGTTCTTCGCGGCCTGCGGCCCCATTTTCAGGGAGCGGGCCTTGAGAGCCGCCTGCGCCGGGCTCAGGTTCTGTTCGGGTGTCGCCGCTTTTTGCATCGTGTGTTTTTGGGGGGAGAGCGTTGAAACGGACCGAGAATCAGTCCGAACTCATATCGATGGTCTTGCGAAGGGCCTCGAAGTCGGTCTTGCCGTCTCCGACCAGTTTCAGACCGCTGTCCTTGAGCGAGGGGAGAACTCCCTGCTTGCGCACTTCGAGTTCGAGTTCGTAGGGACTCAGGGTTCCCTTGGACAAGGCATCGGACCATTCCGGCGTGATCGGAATGATCTCGAGAATGGCGGTTCGCCCGCTGTATCCCCTACCCTGGCATTCGGAGCATCCTTCGGCACTCTTCACGAACACTTCGCGATGCATCCACTCCTCCGAAAGGTTGAACTTGCGAATTTCCCGCTCGTTCAGTCCGTTTTTCTTCACCTTGCAATAGGGGCAGAGCATCTTGACAAGCCGCTGGGCACACGCCGCCTTCAGCGTCTGCGCGATCTTCCAACGCTCGATGCCGAGCTGCTCGAAACGCTCGATGATCTGCGAGGCCCGCGGGGTGTGAATGGTGGTGAGCACCTTGTGCCCGGTAATGGCCGCTTCGATGGCAAGTTCGGCCGAGTCGTAGTCGCGCACCTCCCCCATGAGGATGATGTCGGGGTCACTCCGCATGAAGCTGGTGATCATGGGCTTGAACTCGCTGCTGTCCTTCAGGTCGCAGTGAATGACCCCCTGGATCTCGTCCTCCACCGGGTTTTCCAGGGTGAGGATATTGTCCTCGGGCCGGTTCAACTCCCGGAGAATGGCGTTGAGGGTCGTCGATTTCCCGGAACCCGTCGGACCCGACATGACGATGATCCCGGCGGGAATCGCCATCACCTTCTCGATCTCGAACAGGGTGTTCTCATCGAAGGCGAGCGATCCCATGCCCAGCTTGGCCTCGAAGTGACTCTTGTCGAGGATACGCATGGTCACGTGGTAGCCGCGGTAGGTGCGGTGACGCTCGTAACGGATGTCGATACTGCGACGGAGGTAGGAAACCGTGAAGCGCCCGGAGATCCCGGGCCGCTTGGAGCGCTCCTCCGGCGCCAGGCCCATCTGGTTGAGAAGAAAGGCATCGAGGCGATCCCGCAGTTTCATGGGAATCTCGTGCTTCTCTCCCATGTCCCCATCGATCCGGTAGCTGTAGTGGACCCGTTCCTTCTCGCACTTGATGTGGACATCCGAGGCATGCCCCTTGATGGCCTCGCTCATCATGGTGGCGACGAACTGGGTCAGCGGTTCCTCGTAGGTGGTGGTGATGTTGAAATCCGATATGTCGTCGGCGACTTCATCGACTTCGATGGAATCGAGTTCCGACTTGGTCGGGCCGCTGGTGTTGGCCACCGTTTCGATGACCTTGGAGATCTCCGCAACCGGTGCGAGGATCTTGACGATCTCGAGGTCGGGATACTTCTGGGCGCAGATGTCCTCCGCAATCGGATCCCAGGGATTGGCGATGGCGATGAAGAGTTGGTTGTCGTCCTTTCGCAGCGGCACGAACATCCCCCGGTTCATGACACCGGGATCGTTCTGCTCCAGCAGCGGCCGTTCCACGAAATCCTTGATCTTGAGGAAAACGGGAATGGAATTGAGGTTTCCCATCGCCGAGAGGATCCGGGCCGCCGAGCACTTGCGAACGACGTCTTCCTTCGGACGATCCCGGAGCCCGGGATCATACTCCGCCAACTTGGCGACGATCGAGTTGGTGATCGTCTCGTTGAGTTCGATGCCAAGGTTCAGGTTCATGATCCGAAATGCTTTTCACAAAGCCAGGTCCAGGCGTTGGAGCTGGTCGTCATGAGAAAAACGAATGGCCGAACCCCGTTGTCCTTCTCCATCTGCTTGCTGACCAGCAGACCGGCCGCGGCGGCGGTGATGGGATTGATCGACGCGACGGTCACGAAGTCCTTCTCGTGGGTCTGGATGATCGGGCACATGAGGGTGCTGCAGATCTCGAACACCCGCGCATGCCCCTGATAGAGTTCGATCGGCATCTCCGTGAGGTGGGCGAACCCGCAATGGCTGATCTTTCCGTTCAGGGCGGAAGTCATCAACCGGGTCAGGTTGCGGATCTCCTTGACCGCTTTTTCGTCCTTGGATTCC
>JAUIGT010000366.1 GCA_030432615.1 Verrucomicrobiia bacterium | reverse complement strand
CCCAGCCGCCGTCGGCGAGAGAGCCGGGAATGAGCGGGAGGAGGGCGTCGTTGTTGACCGGTGAGGTGGTGCCGGCTCGTCCGAGCACCGAATCGCCTCCGCGCCCTTCCACCCGGGCGCTGAGAAAGCCGCCCGGCCAGAGGCCGGCCTTGCCGGTATCGATGACGATGCCGAGGTTCCCCGAAAAGACGTTGCCGGTATCGCTTCCGAAACGGCTCCCGCCGTCGGCCACTCCCTGGAAGGAGTAGTTGCCTTCCAGCTTGATGGTCACCCCATTCTCCTCCAGCGTGCTGCGGGTTCCTCCCCAGTCCCCGGTCAGGCGATCGGGACAGGCGGCGGGAGCGGCATCATCAATGATGACGGACTTGGCGTCACCCGCCAGGGCGACACCCGTGAGGGCGAGGAAGGAGGCGGCGCTCCAGGAAAGCAGGGATGCGGATGAGGTCTTCATTTCGTTGGTGGTGGTTGCCGGGAATACCTAGAGAGTTTTCGGAGGATTGCCAAGGCCGGATTGCGGGGAAAATCGGATAGGGGAAACAGTGCGCCTCGAGAGATAGGTGGTTGAAAAGGAAACCGTTACCAGTGCCTCGGTTCGAGGAAAACGCTTGCCAGGTGCAGAGCTGAAGCCATTGGCCCGGGCAGGATGGCGCCGAGGAAGGTGAGTACCCCCTCGCGCCCGTGTTCCCGACTCCGTCGGTGGCGTAGCCGTCGGCGAGGCGATTCGGCGCTGCTCCGCGCGGCGGCTGGGTCGGGGGGCTGGAGTCGAGATTGAGTGGGGAGAACCGGGGCGCTTCTCACGTCGATTTCAAGAACCCGTCTCCAGACGGTGGCGAACTTTCCGGAATTTCAGGGCGAGCAACAGGAGTGGGATCGCCATCAGGATGGCGATGATGCCGAGGATGCGCACGATCAACTCGCCGAAGAAGACGGGGGCGAGAATCAGGAGGACGCCGAAGAGGGTGGTGAGGACTCCGCTGAAAAAACTTCCCCTGTCTTCCGAGGGCCGGACCGAGACCCGGGTGGAACCGACGATCTCGAGCACTCCGCTGAGGATGACGAAGGGGGCCACGAGGTAGAGGACGGTCTTGATGGCGATCGAGGAGACCAGCGCCGGCTGGAGGAAGACGAAGAGACCCGCCGCCAGCATGAGGCCGCCTCGCACGATAGCCCAGAAACGCGACTGGGCCTGGCCCGTGAATCCTGCCGCGAGTGCGAGGATCCCATCGATGATGACCAGCACTGCGATCACTTGGGCGAAGGCGACGAGGGTCAGGTCGGGCTGGAAAAGCATGAAACAGCCCGCCCCAAGCAGGAGCAGGGCACGGACCAGGAAATACCACCACACCGATCCCACGGCTCGGGAAGCGGCGAGACGGGCGGATTGGGATGGGTCGGAACTCATGATGGGATCTTTTTGATGGAAGTTGGAATGCCTGCGGCAGTCGCACAAGCAGACACGGAAGTGGTCGTTTTCTGCTCCGCTCAGCGGTCGGCTTCGCCCCCGGCGGCCGATCCGAGACAGGGACAAACATCGCTGCCGTCGGCCGGCAATTTCTCGCTGGCAATTATTCGGACGGGAAAGAGGAGGGTGTTCTTGGCCATGCGCCCCACCGTCTTCGCGGCGGCGAGCTTGCCCAGCGTGATCTCGGGTTCCGCCAGGGTTCCCTTCACCCCGATGGGCAGTTCGAGGCTGAGCAGCTGCGGACGTTTCGGGTCGGGTTTCAGCACCAACTCGATGGCGTTCCCGGCCAGGTCGACCTGGCCCTCGGCCTGGACCCGGAACTTGGTGGTGTCCATCCCGAGGACTTCCGGCAGGATGACACCGTTCTCGAGCCGGAGGCGCGCGATGAGGCAGTTGAGCTTCGATTCGTTCTTGGGATCGAGCTTGGGCAGCAGGGCGAAGATCAGGTTGGTGGCCCAGAGATCGAGGGCCCCGGCCCGGAGGTTCCGGGGACAGACGTCGAGATCAAGCTTTCCGGTGGCCGCCTCGAGGCCGAGTTTCCCGAAGGGAACTCCCTCCGCACCGGCATCGAGCAGAACGTTGGCGATGGCGCTGAAATCCGTGTCCGGCTTGGTGCGGCGTGCCAGGACCCCGAGTTCGAACGACTCCGCCGAAAGGCGGGTCTTCCAGTCGAGGGTGCCGTCGGCCTTCGGGTGAAACAGGAGGGTGCCCTGAAAGGACCCTCCCGGAATCTCGAGGGCCAGGGGATCGATGGCCAGGCGGCTGTTCTCCAGGGAGGCTTGCAACCGACCACGCCCGAGAGGGTCCTTTCCGGAGAGGACTTTTCCGAACTCCAGTGCGATGGTGGCATCGACCTGGTTGAGGGCGTCGTGCCCCAGTAGCGCACTTTTTTTCTTCGTCCCTTTCGCGGGCTCTTTGGTGTCGCCGGAGGACGGCGGTGAGGCGGGGGCGCTGTCTACCGCCGACCATCCTTCGAAGCGAAAATCCGCCAGCTGGATGGTCTCCGCGTTCAGGTCGAGGGTCAGCCGGGGACGTTCCGGTCCCTTTTCGAGTCGAAAGGTCCCCTTCAGGCGGGAGTTCCCGGCTTCCACGACGAGGTCCTGCAGGTCCAACGCGTCCTCCGATTTCCGGAAGTGGCCGCTGGCCGAGTAGGGGCCGAGGGGCGGAAGATTGAGTTCATAGATCGTGTCGAGTTCCGCGAGGTTCCCGCCCTTCAGCGCGAAGGTGAACTCGGCGTCACCTTGCGAAGCCTCCGCACTCTTCCTGTTGTCGAGCTGGAATTCCACGTCCGCGAGCTTCCCCTCGACCTCGTGAATCCGGAAGCCGGTCTCCGCCTTCGAGAGCTCCAGGTTGTAGTCGAGGGACAACTCGAAAGGAGCTCCGCCCAGATGCCCGCTGGCCTGGACCGATCCCGGGAGGGGACTCTCCCGCTCCATTCGGGCCCGGGCGAGGCGGAAGGGATGGTCGCCGAAATCCCCGTGGAGGATCATTTCGGCGTCCTCGATTTCCAGGAGGGTCTTCCGTTTTCGCCACGCCTCGACCAGGGTGGGGCCTGCGCCGGAGAAGTCGTACTTCAGGCTCTGGAAACGTCCCTCGAAGTTCCGGTGTCCCAGGTAGAACGCCAGGATGTCGGTCAGGTCAGCCTCGCTGCTCTTCAGGTTCAGCTGGAATCCCACCGATTCTCCCGCCGTTCCTTCCACCCGGAGGCTGCCCTTCATCGGAGCCTCGGCCAGGACGACGTCGAGGTCCGCCGTGGCCAGGGTCTCCTCGATGCCCAGCCTCAGGTCGAGACCCCGGATCGTGGTTCCGCCCACCAGGCCGTCCAGTGCCCCGATCTCCAACTGCAGGTTTCCCACGACCGGGAGGAGAAAGGTTTTTTCTCCTGCGGCGGTTTCGGCCGCTTCGGCGGGTTCCGCATCGATCGGTTCCTTCTCCGCGGGCTCGTCCTTTTCCTCTTCGGTCGTTGCCCCGGACTCTCCGTCCTTGCGAAAGGTGTCGAGATCGATGGAGGAAATCTTCAGTCCGCCTTCGACCCGCGGTGTTTTCCCGGAGAGGTCGAGGCTTATCTCTCCCGAGATCGCCGACTCGCCGACCGTGCCCGCGAGATCCGGAAGCGTGAAGCGGTCCTTCGACTCCCGCCGTGCCTTGCCCGTCAGCCGGATGGCGCCGAATTCCGGGAGATCGCCGGTGATGGGGGCGAGCGTTTCCAGGTCGGGAATCCCGACCTCGAACCGAACCGCGCCGGGCACGGTGAATTCCCGGGCGGAAAAGTGGCCGGCGAGATGGATCGAGTTGTCGCCCAGGGTCCCGGTCAACTCCACCGGCCAGGGGTCCGACCGGGCCCGGAGCGCGGTCAGGGTTCCGCCCGAAAGATGCCCCTCGTAGGGCAGGTCGAGGTAGTTCCCGAAGACGTCGAGCTCCAGCGGTTCGTCCAGCCTGGCCGAGCCCTCGAGGCGATCGAGGGCGAAGAGCTCTTCCCGCGGCATTTCGTGTTCCTTCCGGGTGACCGTGATGTCCTTGATAACGACGAGGCCGAGTTCCTCGAAGACGAAGCGGATGCCGCCGGCCTCGATTGGATCCTCGGGTGGCGGGGGAGATTCCTCATGCCCGGCTTCCTTCCCGGTGACCAACCCCTCCCAGTTCCTCTTGCCGTCCGCATCGGTTTCCAGCGAGAGCGTCACTCCCCGCAAGGTGACATCGTCGATCACGATCCGGCGGTCGAGCAACTCCCGGAGACCGATCGACGTCTGGAGTTCTCCCATCCGGATCAAGTGTCCCCCGGTCTCCCAGTCGTCCGGTTGGTGCACGGACACATCCGAGATCCTGAGGGAGGGAGTCATGCCGGTGACCAGCACGATATCTCCCCCGATGGAAACCTGCCTTCCCGCGGCCGCGCTCACCTGCTCGTCGATTCCCCCAGCGAACCGGCTCAAGGGAATGGTCGTGGGGCGGACCAGCAGGAAGACGATCGATCCGACCAACAGCAGGACCAAGGCGAGAACCAATTTCCCCAACCGCCAGATCCAGCCACCTTTCCGACGGGGCTTCGAATCTTCCGGCTGCGCTGCTCCCGCCTCGGTTTTCGATGGTGTTTCCGAATCGGTGGGATCGGTGTTCATGGGAATCGGGCGAGTGATTCACTCGCCCACGGTCTCCACGAGAAGGCTAGGCATTTATCGTTCGGGAGACAATCCTTTCCTCGTGGGCGGTGAATCCCTCGTGTTGACTCAAAATAAAAGACACCGAAGCGCGCGCCTGGGCGAGAAAGCGGATGGCCGGTTGACTCAAGAAGAGGACATCGTGGCGGATGGCAGCCACGATGATCCAGAAAGCACGAGACGAGTACCTTGAAAAGATGCGCGAGCGATACGCTCGGATGAGCGGTCGACAGGCCCGCAGCAGACTTCTTGATGAGTTCTGCGAAGTCACCGGCCACGAGCGTTATCCCGCCACCATCGCCCTGCGGGGATCCGTGGGCGTGGACCTGATGTCCTTCGTGCTGACCAATGGCCATGGACGAGAGGGCCGGTGGCAGGGTTCCCGGCATCCCGACCACGGGCTCGCCTATGCCGACGACGAGAAGGAGATCGACGTCGTCCTTCCCCGGTCGACGGGCAACCTGGTGGCGGTGATGCCCCTGCAGGCATTTCGGGACGAGTTTCAAGCCTTGGCCGATCGACCGGTCGAGGAGTTCTTCGATCATGACCGGCTTTTCCTCCGCATGGATCCCCGATCGCGAAGCAGACTGGTAGCTTCCTGGAATTCGCTGATGCAGGATGCACCCGCCTCGGAGAGTGGATCGATGTCAACGCGGTTGACCGAGGCGCTGGTTGAGGCAGTCTGCCCCACCTCCGATACCACCGGAACCAATTGGCCGTCGGTCCGCCGGAACTACCGGCGGGCGGTCGAGTATTGCGAGGAAAGCCGTCACCCGGTGACTTCTCCCGGAGACCCGGCGGTTCGAATCGGCCTGAGCCTGCGGTCGCTCGAACTCGCGTTCCGGGCCTGCGCGGGCATCACTCCCGGGCGCTATCTTCGGACGATGAGGCTGAACCGGGTCCGCAGCGTCCTCGCTCGGGCAACCCCGGAAGAAACGTCGGTGCATGCCGCCGCGCTCGACGGTGGATTCACCGAACTCGGGCGCTTCTCGGTAGAATATCGACGGCTGTTTGACGAGTTGCCTTCGGAGACGCTCGCCAGGGATTGGCGATCTCCCCGGAGACGCCTGCCGCTTCCCGGGTAGTGGCGAAAAGGCCGGTCGTCATCAGAGATCCTCGTAGGGAATCCCGAAAGTGTCGCCGTCCTCAAGGCGACCGCTCTCGAGTCCGCGTCGGAACCAGCGCATCCGTTGTTCGGAGGTCCCGTGGGTGAAGGCGTGGGGCACGACCTGGCCCTGCGCCTTCAGCTGGATGGCGTCGTCCCCGATCGCGTTGGCCGCTCGCATCGCCTCCTCGATGTCGCCCCGCTCCAGATACTGCCGGCTGTGGTGAGCCCAGACCCCGGCGAGGTAGTCGGCCTGCAGTTCCAGGCGCACCGACCACTGGTTGTAGTCCGGACGGCTGCGCATCGCGGCGACCTTGTCCGAGGTACCCAGCAGGTTCTGAACGTGGTGGCCGACCTCGTGGGCGATGACGTAGGCTTGAGCGAAGTCGCCCGGCGCCTGGAAGGTCTTCTCCAACTCATCGTAGAAACTCAGGTCGATGTATACCTTGCGATCGCCCGGGCAGTAGAAGGGGCCCATCTCCGCCCGGCCCGTGCCGCAGGCGGTGCGGGTGGCGCCCCGGTAGAAGACGAGCACCGGTTCCTCGTAGCGGAGGCCGAGCCGGGCGAATTCCGCGGCCCAGACCTCCTCGGTTCCCGCGAGGACGACGCGGACGAATTCGTAGAGTTCCTGTTCCTCCTCGGAGATCTCCACCGGCGCGGAGCTGGTGGAAGTCCCCCCCTCGAGCAGGGCCTGGGGATCGACGACGCCCAGCTGCCAGAGGAGGACGAAACCGATCACGGCGATGAGCACTCCCCTGATCCCGAAGCGCCGGGTCACCATGGAGACGAGCG
>JAUIGT010000365.1 GCA_030432615.1 Verrucomicrobiia bacterium | reverse complement strand
CAAGGTCGGAGGAAGAACCGAAAAATCCGGGAACTCAACCTCGATCTCTTGGACAAGCTGCGAAGTAGTCTCCGGAGCACTGCGCTCGGTCATGTCCTGCGTGTCCTGTCCAGCGGAAAAGATCGACATGTACACTGTTCCGTCCTCCATGACGACCCGGGATCCGATCTTGAAGGGACGCGTCACCCAGAAATACTGGTTGTACTGATCAACATCGTCAAAGCCCACATCCACCGGCGTCACGCGGCCATTACTACCCACTCCCGTGATGCCGTTCGGGAAGAAATCGTTTCGTTGGGCCAGGCCGATTCCACCGAAATTTCCATCGATCAAGTCGGTCGAAGCGGTCGCGAAATAGGTGAAAGGCTTGGTCCCCCCGTAATGGCGGTCGTGCCACGTCACCTGCTGCCGGTTCGAGGCCCACGCGGTCTTGCTGGGAGTCGCGCCCGACAGCGAGGTGGGCACCCTTCCGTACCCAAACTCCGCTTTGGGACCATCCAGCGCGGGGAATTTCATTCCGTCGATGGCGATGTCCACCAACATGTCGGGATTGATCGGGATCCACCCGAGGCTGGGGCAGAACATGTTCCATACCAGTGCCGCTTGGACACAACGCTCTCCGGGCCCGAGGTGCATGTTGTCGGAAGTCACCTTGGTGACCAAACCCTGATTGTACTTCGCCCCGGGCATTGCAGCACGGTACCCGCCATCCATCCAGCCCAATTGCCAGTTCCAGTTCCGCCTGTCGAAGGCGATGTCGAGCAGGTCCTCGTCATCCAGGCCCGTCTTGGCCACGGCCCTACCATTTGCATCTATCTTGTAGTCCGCGGGATTCTTCGTGTTGTCGATTTCGATAAGTTCCTTCAACCAATTCGGCCACTCGGTCTTGATCTTCGACAAGGCATCATCGCGGGAGATGTTCGAAGGCAACGGAGGCAGGTTTGAATACTGGAAGCGCGGACTGGGATCTTCGATAAATCCCCTCTGGTATTGCGTCATACCGGGGTTGTAGACCCGTGCCTCTCCGAGAACCGAGTGATAGGTGTCTGAACCCGCGCCGGGATCAGGATTCCCCGCATCGGCACAGGCGATCACGACCACGCCCATCTCCGAAAGAGTATAGAAACGACCCAGGCCTTTTGTTTCCAGAGACCCGATATTCATCCGGATCGGGGTCACCTGCCCATGGCCCTTGTGGGTTCCTCGCTCATTCCTGTCGTTCAAGCGACCGTTGGTGAAGGTGCGATGGTTGCTGCTGTTCGAATTGGGTCCGCTGAACGCGTTTTTCCAGTTCTCGCCGAAGAGCGAGTCGTCGTGAAGATTGACACAGCGGATGTAGTCGAAGATTTCCGTCAGGATCTGTCGCCGCTCCAGAGATCCATATTTGTCTTCGAAGCTCTTTCCAAATCCGGGAACCCGCTTGGAAGTCAACCGGTCCAGGTATTGCATGAGTTCACGATTCCGGGTGATGTCGTCGTAGTCGCGCACCGCGCTGTCGGAATTGTAACGTTGGAAGTGATACTCGTAGCGATCATCACTGCCGCCACCAGGGCTACCGATCTCACCACAGAATCGAATCAGAGTATCGAAATCGGTGTGATACTCGGAAGTGTGGTTCGCAGCCTTGTCCCAGTGAGTCGGCCAGATGCTGACTCGCGGCGTGTTGAAGAGCGTGACCTCGGGAGCGCGACTCACCACCGAAAGAAAGAACTTCGACCGCTCGATGTGTTCCTGCATCAGTTTGGAATCGCGAGTGCCCCCGAAACGATTGTCGGGATCGGGAAATTCGTTCGGCTCCCGCATGTCCGGCCGAGCCCCCTTGAATCCAGGCTCGAGCAGGAATTCATCGAGAGAGGCATAGAGGCGGTCCTTGTCGGGAACCAAGCCGTTCTGTTCCTTCGGATCGTTGGGATTGACCTTGCGAGTTCCCGACATCGATCCACCACCGACGACCCGGGGAACGAGCCCGAAGATCAACTCCATGTTGTCCCGCTGGTAGGTGATATCCGGGATTCCAGGCGCCAGAACCGGAGCGATGTGGGTGGAAGCCGGATGACCGGGATAGCGCTGCCACTCGTGCTGCGCCGGCTGAAATCGACCCAGGTTGCGGTCGATATCCCCTCCCGCCATGGGGGTCGCCCACGAAGCACCGCCGGCGTGGACGTTCGGATTCAGCTTGCAGGTTTCATCATCGGTCCAGAACGCGAGGCGAGCCACGATGGGATTGTCTTCCGAGGGATCGGATGCGCCTTGAACCGGGAAGAAAGTCCCGGAGGAATCAAGATGCCCCAAGCTGCCATCCTTCAGCTGATACAGCCACATGGCCGGCATCGGCAGCGTCTCCCTGGGAATTCCGTCGCTGGGCCGCACCTCCTGGAGAGCCTCGCGCATCGGTCCGGGAGACACCACACCCGACACGTCAAAAATCAGCCCCTGTTTGCCGTCGTCCTGAGGATAGGTGAAAAAGCCCTCGATCCCGTCAGCATCATTGCCGAGAGACTGCTTCCATTCCGGAACCACCCGCGCCGTGGGATCGACGATCGGGTAGTAGACCTTGTCTCCCCGGACCACCGGCTCGTTGAGGTCCACGAAGCGCCACGGCTCGGTGTCCCAGTTGGTGAAGTCCGCGTAGTCCGACTGCACCAAGGCATCCTCACTGGCCTCCACCATCCGGTCGTCGGAGTAGAGCTTGTATCCTCCCACGAACTGCCCCGACTCGTCCCACGTGCGAATGGCCCCCGGCTGGGACGCCCACGCTCGGTCGTTGCCGGCGGTGGCCACCCGGATTTGCCGGATGACCAGGTTGACCGCTTCCTCGGCGACTGCCTGCGCCTCCATGCCACTGTTGTAGCTGTCGGACGCCACCATCTCGTTCTGCGCCAGCTGGAAGAAGGTCAGGATGAGGATGGTGCACAGCGACACGATCGTCAGGACCGTCAGCAGGGCGACGCCGCGGCGGCGCTGGTGGGTCTTGCCCGATTGAGTCTTCCCGGGAACAGATTGGGGATGCGTTTTCATTGCTCGGAAGAGGTTGAGGATGCCAATTGCAGGGTCCGCGAGTCGGAGTAGGCGGATTTACATTGTAAATTCATGCAAATACAAAGCCAATACAAGAACAAAATCAGTCTCGCTCGGTTTTAGCGCGCCAGCCCTTGTGTTTACAAGGTAAATTTTTTCTCTCGGAGCGATTTTTTTTCGGGCCTCCGGGATTTTCGGTTTGGCGCCCGTTTTCACCATGCCATGCTGGCCCCATCCATGAAACCCCTCGTCCAGATTTCCCTCGACCTCACCTCGATCGATGAAGCCCTCGAAACGGCCGCCATGGCTCTTCGCGCGGGGGTCGATTGGCTGGAGGCGGGCACGCCGCTCATCCTCGCCGAGGGCCTGCACGGCGTTCGCAAGCTCCGCGAGAGTTTTCCCGATACGCCCATCGTGGCCGATCTCAAGACCATGGACGGCGGCTACCTGGAGGCCGAGATGATGGCCAAGGCGGGCGCCACCCACGTGGTGGTCATGGCCCGTGCCCACGAGGAAACGATCAAGTGCGTCGTGCAGGCCGGCCAGGATTTCGGCGCGGCGGTGATGGGCGACAATCTCGCCTGCCCGGACATGGTCGAGGGCGCCCGCCGGCTCGAGGCTCTGGGCTGCGATTTCATTGTCCATCACATCGGGTATGACGAGCGCCGCGGCATCGCCGCCCGCGGCGAGCGCATGCCCAGTCCGCTGGACCAGCTGCGCGAAGTGGTCGATGCCGTGGAGATCCCGGTACAGGCCGTGGGTGGCCTTTCGCTGGAGCAGGCCATCCAGTGTCCCGCCTACGGTGCGCCCCTGGTGGTGCTGGGCGCCCCCCTGACCATCGATGCCGACGCGTTCAAGACCGCCGACGGCGACCTGGAATCCTCGCTGCGCCTGATCTGCGAGAAAGTGCACGCCCAGGGCTGACGGGCGACCGAACAGGGTCGGGTCGATGACTCAACCCTGTCGAGCCCGGCTCCGATTCGAACCGCCAACTTCCCACTATTCTTTCCCCTCGCCCCCATGACTCCACTCTCCCCCGCTGTCGTCAATTTCTCGCCCGATCCCGGCTCGGTTGAAATCCGCGAAGTCGCTCCGCCGGAGATCGGCCCGGAGGACGTGCTTCTCCAGGTCGCCGCGGTCGGCGTTTGCGGAAGCGACCTCCACCAGTGGACGTCGGATCATTCGTGGCCGGTGAATTACCCGGTCATTCTGGGCCACGAATTCGGGGGCCGGATCGTGCGGACCGGAGAATCGGTCGCGAACTGGTCCGAGGGCGACCGCGTCGTCAGCGAGACGGCGGCCGTGATCGATCCGGACAATCCCATGACCCGGCGTGGTCTCTACAATCTCGATCCGACCCGCAAGGGATTCGGCTACGGAGTCGATGGCGCCATGACTTCCTATGTGCGGGTGCCCGCGCGCTGCCTCCACCGGGTGCCAGATCCGTTGCCCCTGGAAAAAGCCTGCCTCACGGAACCCTGCTGCGTCGCCTGGAACGCCGTCGCGGAAAATTCCCGCATCCAGCCCGGCGACCGGGTGCTGGTCATCGGTCCCGGCACCATCGGGATTCTCTGCGCGGCGGTGGCCCGATTGCACGGCGCCGAGGTCGGCCTGCTCGGGCTCGAGAACGACCGCGCTCGCCTCGACATTGCCAAAGCCTACGGATGCACCCCCCTCATCGGCAATGAAGCCGCCGCCGCCTGGTGCCGCGAACGCGACGGCCTCGGCGCCGACCTGATCGTCGATGCGGCGGGCGTTTCCCCCACCCTGAAGCTCGCGGTGGAACTGGTCCGTCCCGCTGGCTGGATCACCAAGGTAGGCTGGGGCCGGGCACCCCTGGATTTCTCGCTCGATCCGATCGTGCAGAAGAATGTCACCCTCCAGGGCAGTTTCTCGCACCATTGGGCGATCTGGGAACGGGTCCTCGCTCTCCTGACATCCGGCGAACTCGACGTCGCTCCCATCATCGGAGGACAGTGGGCCCTGGAGGACTGGCACGAGGCTTTCGAGAAGATGCACCGGGGCGAAGTCGTGAAGAGCGTGCTGGTGCCGAACTAACCTATTTATCTTTTCTTCCCATGCGACTCTCCGGAAAAACCGTCATCGTCACCGGCTCGACCACCGGGATCGGCAAGGCCATCGCCAAGCGCTGTCTCGAGGAAGGCGCCGAGGTGCTCATCCACGGACTCGAGGCCGACCTCGCCGAATCCACCCGCTCCGAACTGGATCCGGAAGGCACCCGCACCGCCACCTGCGTCGAGGACATCACCGCGGACGGAGCCCCGGAGCGGATCGTGCGGGCGACACTGGAGCGATTCGGCAAGCTCGACGCTCTGGTCAACAACGCCGCCAAAGTGGGAACCGGCAAGATCGAGACCACCGATCCGGCGGCCTTCGACAGCTTCATCGCGGCGAATGTCCGGGGACCGTTCTTCCTGATCCAGGCCGCCCTCGAGGCCCTCGAGGCCACCCGCGGCTGCGTCCTGAACATCGGTTCGGTCAACGCCTACTGCGGCGAGCCCGACCTGCTCCCCTATTCCATTTCCAAGGGCGCCCTGATGACGATGACGCGCAACCTCGGCGACACCCTCCATCGCGAGCGCGGCATCCGGGTCAACCAGGTGAATCCCGGCTGGATTCTCACCGAGAACGAGCGCATCCGGAAGCAGGAACAGGGCCTGCCCGAGGACTGGCCGAAGTTGCTGGGCGACTTCTTCGCCCCCAGCGGGCGCATTTTCGATCCCGCCGAGATCGCCGCCGCCGTGGTCTACTTCATCAGCGACGAATCCGGACCGATCAGCGGCAGCGTCCTCGACATCGAGCAACATCCCTTCATCGGCCGAAATCCAGCGAAGGTGATCGGGGACGAGGGATGAGTTTTCAGTTTTCAGCGAGCCTGATAAGTTAGTCTGCCCCCCGGATCGCACATCGCGCGCTTGCAGCCAACGCGTCTTTCTGTTGTTCTTCCGCCCATGAACGACAAGGACGACCCGAAAACCGCCGGCCACGAAATCGAGGGAGCCGGTGGGTCCAAGGGCATCTTCAGCCGGATCGGCTTCTGGCTGGGACTGGCCGCTTTCGTCGGCCTGCTGGCTTGGGGAAATCTCGATCCCGAGCAGCCCGCGATCACCCGGATGGCGGCGATCGCCGCGTTGATGGCGATCTGGTGGATCACCGACGCCATTCCCCTGGCGGCGACATCGCTGGTACCCCTGATCGCCTTTCCCCTGCTGGGCATCCTGTCGAGCAAGGAGACCGCGCCGATCTACATCAACGACACGATTTTTCTCTTCATCGGGGGATTCATGATCGCATTGGCGATGGAACGCTGGAACCTGCACCGCCGCATCGCCCTGCGGATCATCCGCCTCATCGGCAGCAGCCCGGCGCGCCTGGTGCTCAGTTTCATGGTCGCCTCGGCCTTCCTCTCCATGTGGATCTCCAACACCGCCACCGCGATCATGATGCTGGCCATCGGCCTCGCCATCGTGGCGGAAGAA
>JAUIGT010000364.1 GCA_030432615.1 Verrucomicrobiia bacterium | reverse complement strand
ACCGTGGGTCGGGATCCAGCCACCGGCACCGTCGTCGATCTCTACCCGGTAGAGAGGTTCGGGCTTCGGGTAGGTGGAAACGGGAACTTCTTCGAATGACTCGAACCCGCCGCTTACGTCTCTCACGATGTGTTTCGACCGTTCCTCGTCGAGGAACACTGCGGTCTCGGAAACCAGTTCACTTTCGTTCGGGCCTTCCAGTCGAACCAGGAGGAAAAGGGTATCGAAAGTCGGTTTCTCGAGGCGGCATTCGACCTGTTCCAGTTGTCCGCTGATGCGTTGACCGACTTCGAACTCGAGTCGGGACTGCGCGAAGGTGAAACTGCGATTCCCCTTGATGATTCGGAACCACGGATCCGGTCGCCGGCTCACGAAATCGAACGAGCTTCCGTGCTCGGCGCGCAGGACCTGAAAAGTGTTTCCATCGGGGAATTTTGCGGTGGCGATCGGAGTTTCGAGTGGCTTGAGCGCGGGGGTCAGGCGTCCCTGTAGCAGGAAGAGTGAGACAACGGCCACGAAGACGAAGGGCAGGAGCCAGACCAGCAGCGTGCGGCGTTGAATGTGTGAAGCGCCGTTTCCGGCGTTGATGTTTTCGTCATTCACGGGAGCTACCCAATCAGATTGGAATCATTCGGTCGAGTAGGTTTTCACGCTCCTGAAGGCGTCGCAGTCTGGCGCTCGCGCTGGTGCGGGCGTGGAGGGAGCGTGGTCAAACGTTGGGGTCGGGAGCGCCTTGTTCTTGGCTGGCGGGAGATCCCTCGGCTCGCAGGCTCGCTCGGGATGACAAGAGAGGGAATCGCAGGGACTGAGGAGAGGGTCGCCTCCGGTTGGCATGGACGATGCCAAGCGATTTAATCAAACTGGCAACGCCAAATCCAAATACTGCAGCTTCACGCGAATGCCCTCGGTCACGAGGAAATCGATGGTGTTCTCTCCCTTTCTCACCAGTTCGCGCGGAACCTGGAAGCAGGCGAACTCTTCGGGTTCGCCGAGCCAGGCGTCGTAGGGATGGTCGATGGGTTTGGCGACGTAGGGGACTTGCTTCAACGTCTGTCCATTGAGCTTCACCTCGATGCCACGATCGGAAATGTCCTCGGGCGACCGAAACCGGAGCAGGCCGTCTTCTTGATGATGCGGCGTCGGGGATGCCAACAGGGCGAAGCGCTGCGGTTGGTTGCGGTTGATGAGGGCGGGCAGCTGTTTGTCGTCTCCGAGAACGGGGTCGTTGCGGCCTTCGCTGAGAAAGTAGCAGTGCGGCTGGCGGGCCACGAAATCCGGATCCGCGACTTCCTTCAACACATGGAAAGGCGGTTCGTGGAAGGGACCGAGTTCGGGCAGGCTGTGCTCGCGGTAGTAGGCGAAGTTGAAGAAGCTGACACCGGTGGCGCCCTGCTCGTAGGCGAGGTGGGCGGTGGTGTGGAACTGGGCGTCGGTGGTGCGGAGGTAGGGCTGGGTGCCGCTTCCCGAGAGCGCCTTGCCGGTCAGGGTGGTGTGGGTCATTTCCACGTAAACGGCTGTTTCTTCCGGCACGAGGGCCCGGGCTCGGGCGACGGCGACGTCCTGCATCGTGAAATAGGAGTAGGACAGGTTGATGAAATCGACGCTGGCTTCCTGGGTGAGGGCGGCGAGATCGACACCCTGGTCGGGATGAATGTCGAGTCGGGCTGGAACACGAATGCCGAGCCAGCGGCGTTTCCCGGCAAAGGTCTTGCGATCGAGGGCGCGGCGGATGCGTTTCACGAAGGCGATGGTGATTTCGCGGCGTTCTTCCTCGCTGGTATTCTCCACAGAAAAACGGGACCAGTGGCGGAGAAAGTCCAGTTCGAGGCCGGCGAAGTCGTGGGTGTCGCAGAGTTCGATGATCAATCCAGCGAGGTGATCGCGGACCTCGGCGTGTCGCCAGTCGAACACCGATTCGTCCCAGGCCTCGATGTCATCGCCGATGCGAAAGCGCTCATAGTTTTCCCAGTAGAACCGCGACATCGTCTGGTCGGGTCTCCCTTTTTCCAACGCGTCCGCCAGTTTCCGGGTGTGATGGCCATCGTTGAGTCGGTAGGACACGAAGGGGAGAATTTCCTGCTTCGCGCACTCGTCGGTCAGCGTCTCCACCAGGTCGCCGCCAGCCAACAGGTAGCGGCCGTAGGCGTGGGGCTTGGTGACGCCGAGCGGCTTCAGGAATTCCTCATAGTGTTCGTGGGCCGAGTAGCGTTTCGATTTCCACCACGGAATCCAGCCGAGCCCGGGCTGAAGCAGGTGCACGTCGGCTCCGGCAGCCTCGCGAATGGTCTGACGCAGGTGCTCGTCCGTGACGCCATCTTGCTTGTCGCGCCACGGATTGACGCAGGAGGTGATGTTCGTGGTGTCGTTCGAAAACAACACCCGGGGCGGCTTGATCGAAGAGGGTTGGGTCGCGGACCCGACAGGGTTGAATGCCAGCGCGGAACCGGCCGTGGCGGACGCCTGGAGAAATCTGCGGCGGTTGAGGTCAGGCATAGGGATCGATCTTGATCTGGAGCGTTTTCGGCAGCGGATCGGGATCGAGGTTCGCGGCGTCGATGCCGGAGTCCTTGGCCACCGCCGAGGCGAGTCCGGCGACCTGGCCGGTGGTCATCCAGAGGGGTTCCATCCGCAAGACCGACATGGCGATGTGGGTGCTGGACAAGGCGACCGGCACGAGGAGGTTGTTCAGTTTCTCCGGCAACATGGCGCCGTAGGGAACCTGGCCGGGTTGGGCGGGCCCGGAGGCTTTCTCCGGATACCACAAGACGCCCTCCATCCAGCCGTCGACCGCGAAGCGCCGGTCGTGGCAGGGGTGAACATCGAAGGAATGTTCCCCGATGGCGATGGGTTGACCGACCTTCGGGGTGCGGCCGGTTTTCTCATCGATGATGAAACTGTGCTGGGTGACGCGGGCGCGCCCGTCGATGCGTCGTCCCTGGCGCACGTAGATCTGCCACGGCCAGTGGTTGTTGTCGGGAAACTCGTCGACGTGGCGGCCGGCCTTTTTCCAGAGGGCGCGGATGTCGTCGGGCACGCGGGGATCGTTCTGGAGAAACCAGGCGTAGCTGGCGGCGTGATCGATGTGGAACTGTTCGAGCCGGGCGCGGTGGTGGCGTTCGGCCTCAGGCCAGGTCCAGCTGACGCCGGGGAGATTTACGCTGGTCATGCGGACGATGGACCCGTTGAGCTGGTATTTCCCGCGGGCGAGTTTCGAGCCGAGGGTGCAGCGCTTGACCCGGCCGGATTCGAAATCGGAGAGCAGCGGAAGGAGGTCGGGCAGGTGCTGTTCGTAGGTGTCAGGTTTCTCCAGCGGGACGAGCTTGTCGGGATCGTCGGTGAAGATGGATCGGGCGCAGAAGGCCTGGATGGCGGGCGAGGGCTCGCCGGTGTCGGGCGTCATGATCTGCTCGCCCTTTTTCCAGTCCATGTAGTGAATGCCGGCCAGCGACTCACCATGTTCGTCGCGGCCCTCGCGGCCCACGCGATAGGAAACGCCCGCGGCGGCAGCGAGGTCGCCCTCGTAGGTGCCGTCGATGAAGGTGCGGGCGGTGACCTTGATCGAGTTGCCCTGCGGGCCCTCGAGCGTGACCGCAGTGACGCGGCTGTCGTCCGTTTTCGCGGAGAGGAGATGATGGCCGCGCAGGAAGGTGAGTAGGTCGGCCTCGGCTTCGAGCATGCGTTCGAAGACTCGTTCGGCCACGGAAGGTTCGTAGAACCAGCCGTCGCGGATCAGCGGCCAGTCGGGCGAGTTTTCTCCGAGTTCGCGCCGGTAGTCCTCGCGGACGCCCTCGATGAACTCGAGGACGAGCCCGCCGAAGAGTTCGCGCCGCACCGCATCGGTCGTGCAGAGTCCGCTGGCGGTCATGCCGCCGGGATTCACCTTGGGACAGGCGAGGAGGACCTTGCAGCCGCGTCGGGCGGCCTCGATGGCGGCGGCGAGGCCGCCGGGAGTGGAACCGTAGACGAAGGTGTCGCAGTCGGAAGGCGTGGGGGCTTCCCCTTCCTTCGAGAGGCCGGAGGAGGTGGCGGCGAGAAAGGTGCCAGCGGTGGCCAGGGTGGTTTGCTGGAGAAAGTCGCGGCGTTCCATGATGGGTTCGTAGGTTGGCTCTCCAGAGCCGCCTGGTCAAGATGAGTGGACGACTCGGGAGAGTCGTCCTACGGCGATTTGCTCAGGGCTTCGGCAACGCGTCCTTTCGCAGCTTCTTTGCCCAATCGGAATGCGCGGCCTTGTAGTCCTGGAAGGCCTGGTATTCGGCCTTGTCGAGCGTGCCGCTCTCGTCGGTGTCGATCTTCGGGAAGAGCCACTCCCAGTTCTTCTTGCCGGCATCCCACTCGGGTTGGGAAACCGCCTTGTCGCCATCCTGATCGCATTGGCGAAGAAGACTGGTGAAGGAATAGTCGGAACCGGCGCTGGAAACGTCGGTGTCGGGATCCCAGGTGAGTTTCTGTCCGGCGGCTTCGAGGGCTTCATGAAACCTCCCGGCATCGATCTCCTGGACGGCGACGTTTTCCTCGATGGCGTGGCTGGCGGCGATGCCGGCTGATTCCCCGCACATCATGAAGACGGGCTCCATCCGGGCGGAGGCATAACCGAGATGCGAAGCCGAAAAGCAGACGGGCACGATCAGGTTGCGGCAGTCTTTCGCTTCGGGGGTGATGGCGCGGTAGGGAACCGGGTAGGGGACGTTGGTCGGTCCCTTGCCGCCGCCGATGAACATTTTTCCCTCGATGCCGACCCAGGTTTCGCTGTTTTCGTCGCGCCCCCAGATGCGGCGGGCGGGATAGGTGTCGATGCCGTACTGCGCCAGCGCCACCGGATCATCGACTTCCGTGCGGTTGTAGACGTCGTGGGCGGTGATGGTGTAGCGGCCGTCGAGTCGGCGGGAAACGCGGATGTAGAGTTGGTGCGGCCAGCCGGCGGTATCGGGATGGACCCGGCCATCGAGACCGAGCTCGGCGACTTCTTCGCGGTAGTTCTCAGGCACCCGCGAATCGGCGCTCATGAAAGTGTGGAGGCCACGCAGGTAATCCTGGTGCGCTTTCCAGACCGCGGCCTTGTCGGCGTAGTCGCCGGCGGCGTAACGCTGGCTGATCCCGAGCGGCGACATGGAAAAAAGCGAGGAGCGCTGGTAGTTCCATTCACCGGAATTTTTCCAACCGGGGAAAATGCCGACCAGTTTCTTTCGCAACGCTTCCGGATCGTCGGTGGTTGCCGCGAGGTGGGCGACGTAGCGACCGACCAGTTCGAATTCCGCGGGATCGTAATTTTTCGGCGGAGTGATCGGCACGCGATACTCGGGATTGGCGGTGGTGTAGTAGCGGTAGTTGTAGGCCTGGGTGTAGCCGTCGGCAGCACCGATGGGTTTGCCGTGGTCGTCTTCCACCCAGCGGAGCAGGCCGCTTTCCGGGTGGCCGGGTTCGATGAAAGGATCGATGGGGGCGATCTCCATCGGTTCGCGGACGCCGGCCAGCTCTTCGTCGAACTCTTCCTCGGATTCCCGGCCGACGCGGAAGGGGACGTCGGCGGCCGCCATCAGGTCGCCTTCGTAACTGGCGTCGATGAACACTTTCGCCTTCACCGCGAGCGATGCCTTCTCCTGTGGCTCGGCGATCGGGCAACCGAGTTCATCGAAGGGAGCGAGATCGAAGATCGCGTGCGTGATCCGGGCGTCGGTGTTTTTTTCACAGCTGGCGATGCGGTGCTCGAACACGACCTCGATTCCGTTTTCCCGCAGGAGTTCCGCGAAATCCTCACGGATGGCCTTGGGATCGAGGCTGCGCCGGTCGCCATCGACGAGCGGCTCGGCATCGCTGCCCAGCAGGGGGAGCAGCTGGCGCGTGAGACCGCCGGTGGCATTGTAGTTGGGGCAATCCTGGAGCGGTTTCAGCCCGGCGCCGAGCATGCCGCCGACCCAGCGGCTCGGTTCCACGAGGATGACCGACTTTCCTTCCCGTTTCACCGCGATGGCGGCGAGGATGCCCGACGGGGTGGCGGCGTAGACGCAGACATCGGCCTCGAGGGTATCGGACGCGGAAGCGGGCGAAGCCGCGGCAGAGAGGAGCAATCCCAGGATGGCGGGTAGGAGAATTCTATTCATGGAATGGCGGGTGTTCATTCCCCGTCCTTTTCGTCGATGATCGGTTCCACGAACTTGCGAACCGAGACTTCCCGGACGCGGGTCTCCGAGGGGGTGAGAAAAACGGTGGTGCGACGGGAGTTCTTGACCTGCCATACCGAACTGTAGATGCGGACCAGTTCGCCGTCCTCCTGCCGGTAGAGGCGCAGCGTGACATTGCCGTTCTCGTCTCCCCGGGCCGAGGCGATCCGCTGGCTGTCGGGTGCCAGCTCGAAACGATTTTCTCCGAGCCAGCACACGAGGGGTTGCGGGGCGCTGTTGAAGAAACGGTAGGCGCCCGGCGGGAAACGGGCGAGGTCGTTGTCGAAGGCGAAGATCCGATAGGCTTCGTCGTCCCGATCCGGCGCGGACCGAAAGAGCAGCATGATTCGCGACGCGCCCTCGGGAAGATCGACCTCGCCGACGATCCG
>JAUIGT010000363.1 GCA_030432615.1 Verrucomicrobiia bacterium | reverse complement strand
CTGCGCTGGATCTTCTTTGGCACCGTGCTTGCGAGCGTCATCCGGGCCACGCTGTCGGCCGAGACCTTCGGCACCTGGTTCGGCCCCACCATCGGCGGCCTGCTGCTGACGCTCTTCGCGACCACCGTCATCGAGGTCTGTTCCGAGGGTTCCAGCCCCATCGCCGCCGACCTCCTCAACCGCGGCGGTGCCCCGGGCAATGCCTTCACCTTTCTCATGGCCGGGGTCGCGACCGACTACACGGAAATTCTCAGCCTGCGGGAAACCACCCGCAGTTGGAAAATCGCGCTCTTTCTCCCGCTGGTCACCGTGCCGCAAGTCATCGCGATCGGTTGGTTGCTGAATCACTTCGGCGGAGGATGATCGCAAGCGGGAACCTGAAACCGAGAAACCGGAGAACCGAAAACGAAAGAGGGCGACGCCGAATGGATTGCTCCGTTTTTCGACGCCGCCCTATAACCCCTCAACACAAATTGGTTCGCGCGAACCGTGACCGTTTGGCAGCGTCAGCCACTGCTCGCGCTTTGTAAGGATAATATTTATTATAATTTTTATAAATCAAACAGTTTTCTGTATTTTTCTGTAATTTTTCATGACCGACCGCGCCAAGCCAGTTTCTTCTTCTCTTCCCGACCACTCCTTCGCCGGGGCGCGATCGGCCGGATTGCCTTCGCTCGGAGTCTGGATCGATCGCGTTCCCCGCCCCGACGGCGGCTGGCACATGGCGCTGGACGAGGCCTTGTTGCTGACTTCCTCCGCGCCCGCGATCCGTTTCTACCAGTGGGAGCAGGAGGAAATCACCTTCGGTTTTTTCACCCCGCTCGCATCGGTCGTTCCGCGCGGCGTTCCCGCCACCCGACGCTGGACCGGGGGCGGTGTGGTCGAGCACGGACAGGACGTGACCTTTTCCCTGGCGATTCCGCGGGATTTCCTCGTCGCCCTCGGCTCCGCGGAAACCCGCTATCGCTGGATTCACGAGACCCTGGCCCAATCCCTCCAGGCGGCGGGGCTCGAATCCGCCCTCGCCTCGCCGTCCTTTCCCGCGACCGCGACCGCCCCGTCGGAACGGGGACTGGGGAAGACCCCGGGCGCCTGTTTCTCCCGACCGGTGGCCTGGGACGTGATCGATTCCGCCATCGGCCACAAGATCGCCGGGGGCGCCCAACGACGCACCCGCGCCGGCCTGCTGCACCAGGGAAGCGTGCGCCTTCCAGGTACCCTGGCGACGCTCGATCATTCCTGGCCGGGCGTTTTCGCCTCGCGACTCGGGGAGCGCGTCGAACCGATCACCGAGCCCGACGGAGCCGGGTTCGACCTTGCAGAGAACCTGCGTCGGGAGCGCTATCGCGCCACCGCCTGGCACCAACGCTTTTGACAAGCCAAAGGCTTCTCGCCATGCTACGTTGGCCGCTTTCCCCGCCGACGACTCCGGAGCCGCCGTGCCGGGAACGGAATTCCCCCTTCCTTCCTCCCCTTTCCACCTCCGCATGCAGAGCAGTTTCACGTTCGAACTCGACGGCGAGAGCCTCCGTGTTGACGGCGAACCGGTGAACCGCACGCTGGCCGAACATCTCCACCGCCGCGGTTTCGGACGCGAGAACCGCTTTCACCGGGCCGATCCCTGGTTGGGGGGAGCGCCACTGATCCTGCTCGACATGGACGGCCGCGGTCGTCCCGCCCTGCGATCGGTCGATTCCGCCCTCATTCCCCTGCCCGCCGCCGCTGGTCGCCGCTTCTGGTCCGCCGAGGGCCTGGTCCGCCGGGCCGGGCGCGGGGAGATCCACCCCGCCTTCGCCCTCGTGGACAGTCACCCGGAACTGGAGTGTTCCTGGGCCGGGCGCGCCCGGATCCTCACCGCCCTGTTCGAGGGATACTACCGGCCCGATCTCCAGCTGGCCGGCCAACTCAACGACCAACTCGACGGATGCCTGTCGCGCACCGCCCACTACGGCGCCCTCCGGGACGTGGCCGCCGAGCTTTTCGCCGAGGCCCAGCAGCGACGTCACGAGGCCCAGCTCAGCGCCCAGGCCCAGGGGCGCGAGGACGATTTCGAGCAGGGAAGGGTCGATGTCTTCGGCGACGAGTTTTCCGCCCTCCTGGCCGGAGAGATGCCCGAGCCGGAGGAGTTCAGCTACGTCGATCCCGGCAAGCGTCGCTACTATCGTCCGCATACCATCGTCGAGCTGGCCAAGCTGCTGGCCCAGTTTCCCAAGGGAATCATCGTGGGCGGATCCGCCGGATTGCTCGAGCGGGACAGCCGCGATGCGGATTGGGACTGCCTGATTTCCACCGAAGGCGTCGGCGATCTGCGCGCGCTCTACGACCAGGGCGACCGCTGGGACGTCGGAGCCGCGGCGCCCCTCACCTCCGTCAACGAGATGATCGGTCGCCAATATCCCGCGCTGGCCAAGGCGCTGCGCCGGTTCGCCAGCCGGCCGATCCGCAATCGGGTCACCCTGGGCGGATGCCTCGCCGCCGCCCGCGCCGACGACGAGCTGGCCCCGGCCATCATCGCCCTCGACGCCCAGGTGCGTGTGATCTCGATGGATGGCGAGCGCGACATTCCCGTGGCCCGATTCTTTGAGGGCAACGGCAGGACCAACCTCCGCCCGTCCGAGGTGGTCGCCGACATCCTGCTGCCCCGTTTCACCGGGGAAACCCTGAAGGCGCGCGGCTGCCGCACCCGGTTCGCCGACAGCTACAAGGCCGCCTCCCGGCGCGAAATGAGCGCCGGTGGGGTTTCCGCGGGATTCGCCGTGGAACTGGACGAGGCCGGCAAGGTCACCCAGGCCTGGATCGCCTACGGCGGCGTGGCCGATCGTCCCTACCGCGCCCGCGAAACCGAATCCGCCCTCGCCGGGAAGCCCTGGTCGGAGGACACCATCTTCGGCATTCTCTCCCAGTTGAGCCGTGAAATCCAGGCCGCGCCCGGCGCCCGGGAGCCGAAACCGGGCCTGACCGAGGACGAGCTGGAGTATCGCCGCCAGTTGGTGATCACCCTGCTCCAGAAGTTCTACTACCAACACCCGAAGGCGGACGGACCGCCTGTCGAGTTGGGAGTGATCAACGAATTCCTCCGCCCCAACCGTCGACTCTACCAGCCGAGCGGCTCCGCCTGATTCCCTTCCGCATTCGGAACGTCTGCCCCCTGAGAATTCTTGGATTCCAATCGCTCCATTCCCACCACCCAGCTCGCCGCGGGATTTTCGGATGCCCTGCTCGGTCGCGGTGAAGCCTCCCGTCACGATCTCGTCGCCTGCCTGGCGACCTCGCCGCACGCCGCGGCCACCCTCACCTCGGTGCGGGCGTCCGCGGCCCGGGAAATTCCCGGCGTGGCCCTGGTCCTTACGGCCGAAGACCTGGGAGAGTCGAACCGTTTCCGTCCCCTTCGCCCCGACGAACCGCTGCTGGCCGACCATGCCGTTCACTATCTCGGACAGCCGGTCGCCCTGGTCGTCGCCGAGTCTGAGGAAAGCGCCCGCGACGCCATCGAAGCGATCGACATCGGCTACCAACCCTCGCCCGCCACCCTCGGGGTCGAACACGCCCTGGCCCTGGAGAGTTTCCACGCGGAAGCCATCTCCATTTCCCGGGGCGATCCCGGCACCGCCATCGGCAAGGCGCCCCATTCGTTCGAGGGATCACTCGACATCGGCAGCCAACTTCCCCTTCCCGAGCAGCCGCTCTGGGCCACGGCCTCTCCCGCCGAGGACGATTCCCTGATCATTCGCACGCCCTCGGAACTGCCGTCGCGGGTCCGCGCCGCCATCGCCGCCGCCATCGGCGTTCCCGAGAGTCACATCGAGGTGCTCCCGGTCCGGCTCGCCGGCCTCGCCGGAGGCCGCCAGGCGGAATCCGCCTACGTCGCCACCCTGGCGGCCCTCGCTGCCAAGCGCACCGGGCGGGCCGTCCGGCTGGAACTGCCCCGCGAACTCGACCTCGCGCTCACCTCGAAACGCCACGCCATGCGGGCGAGCTACGAAGTGGGCTACGACGACAACGGACGGATTCTCGGCGCCACCCTGGACATCGCGCTCGACGGCGGCCACCGCCCCGGAGATTCCGAGACCGCGCTCGACCAGGCCCTGCTCCACGCCGACGGCGCCTACCACGTGCCCGATTTCCGGGTCAGCGGCCGGCTTTGCCGCACCAACCACCTCACCGGAACCGCCCTTCCCGCCGAGGGCGCCGCCCAGGGAGCCATGGTGATGGAGGACATCCTCTCCCGCGTCGCCCACCGGCTCGGCATGGCCCCGGAGAAGGTCCGGGAGATCAATCTCTATCGCGAGACCGACAACCGTCACTCGACCCCCTACGGACAGCCGGTCGCCTGCGATCCCCTGCAACGCGTCTGGAACGATCTTCTCATCGAGTCCGATTTCGCGAAACGGCGAAGCGCCGTCGAACAGGCCAACGCCAACAACCCCTGCTACAAGCGCGGCATCGCCATCGTTCCGGCCAAGTTCGGCGTGGGCGATCCGCGTTCCGAGCGCAACCAGGCGATGGCGCTCGTGCAACTGCTCATCGACGGGTCCGTCTGCGTGCGGCTCGGCTGCATCGATGCCGGCGACGGTCTCTCCCGCCAGGTCGCGGAGGAAGCCTCGATCCAGTTCGGTGTGAATGCCACCGAGGTGGTGGTGCGCTGCGGCGACCTCCACTGCACCCCCCACATGACCGCCCGCATCGGCAGCAACACCGTCGGCCTGATGCGCCGGGCCGTGGCCGACGCCAGCGATGCCCTGAAAGCCCGCCTGCGACCCGTCGCCGCCCAGATGCTCGCCGCGGCCGGCGCCGCCGAAGTCGATGCCGAGAGCATTCGTTTCGCCGACGGCAAGATCAGCGCCGGGGTTCATTCCGAAGCCAGCCTGGATTTCGGCGAACTGGTGGAGGCCGCCTGGCGCCGCCGCACCAACATGACCGCGATCGGTTTTCACCGCACGCCCAACCTCTGGTGGGATCGTGAAGTCGGCGCGGGCTGGCCCTTCTCGGGGTTCGTCTGCGGGGCCGCCGTGGTCGAGGTGCAGCTCGATGCCTTCACCGGGGAAATCCAGCTCCTGCGCGCCGACGTCCTCCACCAGGGCAACGCCGCCGCCGGTCCCAGTCACGACCGGTGCCAGATCGCGCGCTCCCTCCAGCTGGGATTCGGCTGGCAGTTGCACGAGGCGGTTTCCTGGACCGACGAGGGAGCCCTCCGGCCCGCGCACACCGGCGACTATTCCATTCCCGGCTTCGGTGATGCCCCCTTCCAGCAGAACATCGAGTTGCTCCCCGCGCCGAACCTCCCCGCCGAATTCGCCGCCGCCAGCGGGGCGGAGAGCGCCGTCTTCCTCGCCACCGCCGCCCGCGAAGCCGCCCGCGAAGCCATCCGCGCCTTCGGCACCCCGGTCGATCCCAAGATCGAGGTCGCTCTCCCGGCCCCCGCCATCCCCCGCACCGTCCTATCGGCCCTGCGGGAGATGAGCGCGAAGCTGGCCGCGAAGCCGGAAAGTTGAGGCTACGTTCCCCGACGAGCGCCCGACTGCGATTTTTCCTTTCGCGGAATCACGGCTGTTCAACAATGGAAGTCATGGCCGCCTTGCCCCATCCACGGCTCGGACACCGCGGCTCATTTCCCTCGGGAGGAATGACATTGATCCACTTCCCGCGGGCCGCTATTCTTCGTGCGTGTTTCTTCGAGGAGCAGATCGATGTCCGATTCCCGTGGCGCTGGGACTACTGGGCCTGATTCTTTTTTCCGGCTGCGATCGCGGTGAATCCACCAGCCAAGGCGCCAGCCGTTGGTTGAACCTGGAAATTCCTCGCCCCGATTTCGAACCTGTCGTGGAGAGAGCCGCACGGGAAGCCCGCGCGCCCTACGCGGATGGCCTCATCACCAAGGTCTTCGTGGTGCCTTCGAATTTTCTTCAACCGGCCCCGCAAGGGGCGGATCCCTTTGCGCAGGCACCGGAGAAATCCCCCGAAAAATCGGCCCGAGAAACCCTGGAAAGCTACGGCATCCGGTTCGCTCCCGGAGCCTTCGCCACCTTCGATCGCACCACCAGCCAGTTGGTGGTGCGCCAGTCTCCCGAGCAGATGGAGCTGGTGGAAGGCGTGACGGCCTCGATCGGCCCGGATCCTTCGAGTTATGTCCGCGCCATCATCATCCGGGTCGAGATCTACCAAGTGCCTCGGGCAGCCGCCGAGAAGGTCGTCCGGTCCGCCGGCGAACACTACGAGCACACTCCTGAGCTGAATTCGGTCCTGGCATTGGTGAAATCGGAACAGGCAAACCTGATCGAGTCGGCCAATCTCACCACTCGAAGCGGCTATCGAACCAATTTCATCGATGGCTACGAGGTTTCCTGGCTGGATCCCGACGGTGAATCCACAGCTGCGAATACGCGAAAGGTCGGCACTACGATCGAAGTCGATCCCATCGTGGGCGCGGACGAATACACCGTGGATCTCGGCTATCGAATCGAACACCACACGGCGCCTCCATCCTGGGAAGAAAATGCCGATGGGTCCTCACCACTGCCCACCTTTCATCTTCATTCGCTCGACTCCCACACCACGATGCG
>JAUIGT010000362.1 GCA_030432615.1 Verrucomicrobiia bacterium | reverse complement strand
GCCTGGATTCGCCCCCTCCGCGGCGAAATCGCGAAGCACCTCGTCGGCCAGGACGCTCTCGTTGATCGACTTCTCATCACCCTCCTGGTCAAAGGTCACATTCTCCTCGAAGGCGTTCCCGGTCTGGCCAAGACCCTCGCTCTCAAGACGCTCGCCTCGCTCGTCGATGCCCGCTTCCGCCGCATCCAGTTCACCCCGGACATGCTGCCGGCGGATATCGTCGGGACCCAGGTCTTCGATCCGAAACGCTCGGAGTTCGAGGTGAAACACGGTCCCGTCTTCGCCAATTTCATCCTCGCCGACGAGATCAACCGCGCTCCCGCCAAGGTCCAGAGCGCCCTCCTGGAAGCGATGCAGGAAAAGCAGGTCACCATCGGCGATCACACCTTCGCGCTCCCGCGCCCCTTCCTCGTGATGGCGACCCAGAACCCGCTCGAGCAGGAGGGCACCTATCCGCTTCCGGAGGCCCAGGTCGATCGCTTCATGCTCAAGGTCGTCGTCGATTACCCCTCGCTCGAGGAAGAACTCCGGGTCGTCGATCTCGCCGCCACCACCGCCGATCTGCCCGATCCCCGGCCCGTCGTCACCCTGGACCACATCCGCGCCGCACGGGATGTCGTGAACCAGCTCTACCTCGACGACAAGGTGAAGCGCTACCTCGTCACCCTGGTGCACGCCACCCGGGATCCCGACGCGTTCGGACTGAATCTCGGTCCCTATCTTCGCGTCGGCGCCTCGCCCCGCGCCTCCATTTCGCTGGCTCTCGCCGGGAAAGCCCACGCCTTCCTCGAGGGGCGCGCCTACGTCACCCCGCACGACATCAAGTCGATCGCCATGGATGTCCTGCGTCACCGGGTGACCGTTTCCTACGAAGCGGAAGCCGAAGGCCTGTCGAGCGAGCACCTCGTCGCCCGGATTCTCGAGCAGTTGCCCGTTCCCTGAACCGCCTCGGAAGACAGTGACCGGCAACCGTCATTCCCTCCCCGCTCACCGCGCGAGCCCTACCGACTCCGAATAACCGATCACGTGACCTGATTGCAATCCGCCGAAAACCGAAGCCCCACCGAAGGATGTTTTCCCGAAAAAAGAACGCCGCCACACCCGAACTCGGCGATGCCGAGGCGGAAGCCCGCGCGGCCGAGATTCTCGGCAAGGTGCGCCGCATGGAGGTGCGCACCAGCCGGCTCGTCGATGACGCCATGGCGGGACGTTACGCCTCCGTTTTCAAGGGACGAGGCATGGACTTCGATCGCGTTCGGGACTACGTGCCCGGCGATGATGTCCGGGCCATCGACTGGAACGTCACCGCCCGCACGGGCACGCCTCACGTGAAATTGTTCACCGAGGAACGCGAACTGACCATCCTTCTGATGATCGATGTCAGCGCTTCCTCGGACTTCGGTTCGACCCGCGAAACCAAGCGCGAGCTGGCCACCGAGGTGGCGGGCGTGCTCGCCGCCTCGGCCATCCGAAACCAGGACAAGGTCGGTCTCGTGCTCTTCACCGACGAAGTCGAGCTCTACATTCCGCCGGCGAAGGGACAGACCCACATCCTGCGGCTCATCCGCGAGGCGCTCTTTTTCGAGCCGAAGGGGCGCGGCACCGACATCACCGTGGCGCTCGATTATGTGAACCGCATGATCAGTCGCCGGTCGGTCGTCTTCCTGGTTTCCGACTTCGCCCTCACCGGCAACTTCCCCGATCAACTCGCCCACCTCCGGCGCAAGATGCAGGTCACCGGCAAGCACCACGACCTCATCGCCGTCTCCGCGACCGATCCCCGCGAGGCCGAACTCCCCGCCGTCGGTCGCCTGACCGTCGAGGACACCGAGACCGGCGAATTGGTGGAAATCGATACCGGCAGCGCCCGCATTCGCGAGGCCTATGCCGAAAAAGCCTCGGTGCGGAAACGCGAGGTCCGCCAGTCCATCCGTTCGCTGGGAATCGATTTCCTCGAGTTCGAAAACGGCGCCGATTGGATGGCTGAACTCATGAAATTCTTCGAAAACCGTCGCCAACGCGCCGCATGAAATCCTTCGCGACATCCTCAAGATTTCCCGCGTCTTTTCGCCTCCGTTCAAGAGGGTTGGGTCCGCGATTCAACCCTGCTGCCTGGGCCGTTTTCGCAACCTGGAGCGTCTTCCTCTCCCTGGGTGCCGCCCAGGAGGCGGTCGAGGACATCCGCGACGTGAAAGACCTCGTCAAGATTCCCCAGCCACCGAACTACGGACTCTGGATCGCTCTCGTCCTGGGCGCGGTCTGCGTCGGATTCCTCCTGTGGAAGCTCCTCTCCCGCCCGCGGGTGATTCCGCCGCTCTCTCCGGCCGAACGCGCCCTGTCGGAAATCGATGCCGCTCGTTCCCTGGTCGATGCGGCGTCCCCGGAGCCGCTCGCCAACGCCGTCACGGATGCCGTCCGGCGCTACATCGAGGCCCGGTTCGGCATCGCCGCGCCGCGGCAGACGACGGAGGAGTTTCTCCAGCAGGTGCATACCCGACGGAATCCGGAGATCGCGCCCCACAAGGAAGACCTGGGACGTTTTCTCCGTTTCTGCGATGCCGTGAAATTCGGGCGTGGTGATGTCGCCGCCGAGAACCGCTTCCAGCTCATCGACAGCGCCCGACGATTTGTCGAGGCCAGTCAACGTCCGCCGGCGAACCCGCCCGGCGACGAGAAATCCGAGTCCCGTTCCCCCTCGCCCCAACCCGCATGACCTCCGTCGACTTCCAGTTCGCGCATCCCGAGTTGCTTTTTCTCCTGCTGCTTCTGCCCCTCGTGGCCCTGCTGAAAGGAAAAGTCGGCGGCGTGGCGGCCCTGCGATTTCCCTCCGTGGCCGCGGCCCGTGAAGCCGGCGGCAAACCGAGGGGACGCGCCGGAGGCTGGCTGGCGGCGCTTCGCATGGTGGCGCTGGCCGCCCTCATCATCGCTCTGGCGCGCCCGCAACTGGGACGCGGCACCACCGAGGTGGAGGCCAGTGGCATCGACATTCTCCTCGCCATCGATGTCTCCGGGTCGATGGAGGCGCTGGATTTCCAGCTCAACGGCGAACGCGCGAACCGTCTCGAAGTGGTCAAGGAAGTGGTGAAGGAGTTCGTGGCCGAGCGACCCAACGACCGGATCGGCATCGTCGCCTTCGCGGGCCGTCCCTACCTCGTCAGCCCGCTCACTCTCGATCACGAATGGTTGGTGAAGCGGCTGGAATCGGTGCGCATCGGCCAGGTCGAGGACGGCACCGCCATTGGTTCGGCCATCGTTTCGGCATCGAATCACCTCAAGGATCAGGATTCGAAGTCCCGCATCGTGGTGCTGCTCACCGACGGCATGAACAATGCCGGCGCCGCCAATCCCCTGACCGCCGCCGAGGCCGCCAAGGCGCTCGACATCAAGATCTACACCGTGGGAGCCGGCACGCGAGGACAGGCCCCGATCCCGATCGAGGACACCTTCGGACGCAAGCGACTCCAGATGGTCGAGGTCGATCTGGACGAGGAGACGCTCCAGGAAGTGGCCTCGGAAACCGGCGGCCAGTATTTCCGGGCCACCGATACCGCCTCGCTGGAGCGCATCTACGCCTCCATCAACCAGCTCGAAACCACGAAACGGAAACTCAAGAAATACGAGGACGTGGATGAACTGTTCCTCTTTGCCCTGCTGCCCGGACTGCTCTTTCTCGGCATGGAGCGGGTCCTCGGCGAAACGCGACTCCGACGCCTGCCATGAACGACACTCTCCAATTCGCCCAGCCGGCCTGGATCGGGATCGGGATCGCGACCTGCCTCGCGCTGGCCTTCGGGTTGGCGCGCTGGAATCGCCGTCGCGACCGCGACCTCCGGAAACTGGCTCACAGCCGGCTACTCGCCCAACTTACCGACTCGGTCTCGCGGAAACGGCGTGTCCTCAAGCAGGCCCTCTGGCTGGTCGCTCTCTTCCTCCTTTTCGTGGCCGTCGCCCGCCCGCAATACGGATTCGAATACCGTGAGGTGAAACGGCGGGGCATCGACCTCGTCTTCGCGGTCGATACCTCCCGCAGTATGCTGGCCGAGGACGTGGTCCCGAACCGGCTGGAGCGGGCCAAGCTGGCCATCACCGACTTCGTCGAAAAGCTGGAAGGCGATCGGGTCGGGCTCATCCCCTTCGCCGGGAACGCCTTTTCCCTCTGCCCCTTGACCCTGGACTATGGCGCATTCTTCCAGTCGCTCGATGCGCTCGACACCGGGATCATTCCTCACCAGGGCACCGATCTCGCGACCGCGGTGCGCGAGGCGAACCGCCTGTTCGACGCCGAGGGGAACAACCACCGCATCCTCATCCTCATCACCGACGGCGAAGATCTCCAGGGCGCGGTCATGGACGCGGTGGCAGCCGCCCGGGAAAAGGGCATGACCATCTTCACGGTCGGCGTCGGCGACCCCGCCGGAGCCCTGATTCCCCTCACCCAGGCCGACGGCAGCCAGGACTTCGTGCGTGACGAGAAGGGCGAGCCGGTCCGAACCGCCCTCGACGAATCGACCCTGCGAAAGGTTGCCGAGGCCACCGGAGGGCTCTACGCGCCACTCGGAGCCACCGGACAGGGGCTCGAGACCATCTACCAGGAAAAACTCCGCCTGGTGCCGAAATCGGAACTCAACCAGCGGCTCGATCGCATTCCCCTGGAACGATTCGAGTGGCCACTGGCGGCGGCGATCGGGTTGCTGCTGTTGGAATTCCTCCTCGGCGATCGGCGGCGAGTCCGCTCCCGCGCCACGCCGGTCATTTCCGCGGCCCGACGCCGGGCGGCAACCGCCGGCACCGCGCTGCTCGCGGCGTTCCTGGCAATGATCGGAACGGTGGATGCCCAGGACGCGCCGGCTTCACCGTCCGAGAACGCGGAAACTTCCCCGTCGCCCGACGATTTCACCGATCCGCGGGTCGCCTACAATGCCGGCACCTCCGCCTACCGGGAAGGGGATTTCGCCCGTGCCGAGGAAGCGTTGGGCCACTCGCTCGGGAGCACCGACGACCTCTCGCTGCAGCAACGCGGCTACTACAACCTCGGCAATACCCGCTATCGACTGGGTCAGCAGACCCGGGAGCAGGATCCCCAGGCCACCATCGCCAAGTGGGAGGAAGCGGTGAAGTCCTATGAAGACGCGCTCGCGCTGAATCCCGAGGACGAGGACGCCCAATTCAACCGGGACCTCGTGAAACGAAAGCTGGAGGAACTGAAGCGCCAGCAGGAGCAGGAAAACCCGCAGCAGGATCAGTCCCGGCAGGACCAGGAGCAAAATCAGAATCAATCGGCGCAGGAACCTTCTTCTCAGGAACAACAGCAGCAGGATTCCTCCTCTTCTTCCGAAGCCGGGGAACAGGAGCAGAACGAGCAGCAATCAGAGGATGGCTCTTCCTCATCCGAGCCCGACAAGGAGAAGCCCTCGTCCGAAGACCAGCAACAGGCCGGCCAGGGCTCCCAGTCCGATTCGGAATCGCAGGCCTCTGGCGAAGAACAGCAGGAGGGTGGTGAGAAAGGCGACGAGGCGAAGCCCGAGGAACCTTCGGGAGACGAATCGGCCGGAAAGGAAGCCGAACAGCCCGATTCGAACCCGTCCGAAGAGGCGGAAGCATCCGAGAAAGCCGCCGAACAGAAGGGTGACGCGGAACCTGAATCCCGGCCGGACGCGGGCGAGCAAGGCGAGGAATCCGAACCCCAATCCTCCCAACCTTCGCCCGGCGAGCTCGGTCCGGAAGACGCGCCGGAAGAACCGGAGCAAACCGCCGCGGCTTCTCGGTCGTCATCGAAGAAACCGGACCGAAAACCCGAAGGCACCCCCACCTTTTCCGAGGAACGACGTGAGCCGGGAGAAATGTCGCGAGAGGAAGCCGCCCAACTCCTCGAGGCCTTGGAGAACGACGAACGATCCGTCCTTCCCCTGCCTGACGCCCGAACCTACCGGCGCTCCGTTCCCGATAATACCACACGCGGAAAAACCTGGTAATTTCCCTTTATCCTAAACTACTCATGAAGACACGTTCTATTCGAATCTCCTGCCTGACGGCTGGGTTGATCGCCGTGGCCCTCATGGCGGCGAAGGCAGCCGATATTTCCGTCCAGATCCAACCGAAATCCTTCCCCGCGAGCCGGGGCGGACAGCTTTCGGTGACCGTCAGCGGGGGCGATTTCGACACGCCGCCGATTCCGCCGGCTCCGGAAGACGTCACCGTGCGCCCTTACGGCCGCAGCCAGAATATCCAGATCGTCAACGGCCGGATGAGCAGTTCGATCACCCAGAATTTCGTCGTTTCCGCCGCCCAACCGGGTGACCACACGAGCGCGCTGGCCGAGAGCGGTAGCCGTATCAGGGGTCGAGCGTGATGACGCTCCGGATCACCTCGCCTTCGTGCATCAGCTCGAAGGCCTCGTTGATCTTCTCGAGGGGCATCGTGCGCGACACCATGTCGTCGAGCTTGACGCGGCCGTTCATGTAGCGGTCGACCAGCCCCGGCACCTGGGTCCGGCCCTTCGTGCCGCCGAAGGCGGTGCCGCGCCAGACGCGGCCGGTGACGAGGAGGAAGGGGCGCGCGTGGATCTCCTGGCCCGCGCCGGCGACGCCGATGAT
>JAUIGT010000361.1 GCA_030432615.1 Verrucomicrobiia bacterium | reverse complement strand
ATCACCGTGGGCGCCTTCCTGACCATCGCGGGTTACTCGATCAACGACACCATCATCGTCTTCGACCGCGTCCGCGAAGGTCTCGCCACCAAGCGCGGCGAGGTGAAGGACATCATGAATCACGCGTTGAACGCCACCTTGGGACGTACCTTGCTGACCTCGGGAACGACCCTTTTCACGGTCACGGTGCTCTACCTCTTCGGTGGACCGGCCTTGAAAGGCTTCTCGCTGCCCCTCATCATCGGGATCCTGGTGGGGACCTACTCCTCGATCTTCGTGGCCGCCCCGATCGTGCTCTGGTGGGCTCGCCGCACCGGCACCAACCTGCGCCGGGAGGTGCTCGATACCGAAGCCGGCCGTGTCGATCCCGGCACCGCCCAGGCCTGAATTCGCGAAACCGGGCCGTTCGTCGTCACTTGACAGCGGCCCGGTTCCCTCCTAGATTCCCGCCCTTTTTCCGGGGGATCGTCCCCGAACCGTTTCTCAACACCACCAACACGAACGAAAGCAGCCCGTATGCCCGAAGTTAACGTCAAAAAAGGAGAGTCGATCGATCGCGCCCTCAAGCGTCTCAAGAACAAGCTTGAGTCCGAGGGCATCATGGAAGAGATCCGTCGACTGCGTGCTTTCGAGACTCCGGCCCAGCGCACCAAGCGCAAGGCTCGCGCCAAGGCCAAGCGCAGCCGCAACCGTTTCCGTTTCACCCTTCACGATCCGAAGCCCGATTCGGAGAAGTCCGAAGATTGATTTCGGCGGCGCCTGACGGCCCCCTTGGTTGAGAAACGAACCAGGAAAACGCTTTCACCGATCAACGCCGCCCCCGGTTTCTCCAGGGCGGCGTTTTTCTTTCCCGGCTCGACTCGTCCAGGCGCTTGCGCCCCGCCGCTCCCGCACTAGTATTGCCCCGTTTTTCCCTCTCCTCTTCCCTCCCCTCTCACTTTCCACACCCCAACTCCGATGACGTATCGCACCCATCACTGCAACGAACTCCGGCCCGAGCACGCCGGCGAAACCGCCACCCTGGTGGGCTGGGTGAATACCAAGCGTGACCACCACGGTGTCATCTTCATCGACGTCCGCGACCGCGAGGGCGTCACCCAGTGCGTCTTTCGTCCCGAGGAGAATTCCGAAGCCGCAGAGCTGAGCCACGGCCTGCGGCAGGAGGACGTCATCCAGGTCACCGGTCGGGTCGATCTGCGTCCAGAGATCGAGGGCCAGAGCACGGTCAACGAGGCCATCGCCACCGGCGGCGTCGAGCTGGTTGCCTCGGGTCTGAAGGTCCTGAACAAGGCCGAGGTGCTGCCCTTTCAGCTCGACAAGGAACTGAGCAACGAGGACCTGCGGATGAAGCACCGCTACCTCGACCTGCGCCGTCCGCGCATGGCGAAGAACCTGCGCCAGCGTCACCAGATCACCAAGGCGATCCGCGATCACCTCGACGCCGAGGGCTACCTCGAAATCGAGACGCCGATCCTCTCGAAATCCACGCCCGAGGGCGCCCGCGATTTCCTCGTGCCGGCGCGCCTCAACCCGGGCAAATTCTACGCGCTCCCCCAGGCGCCGCAGCAGTACAAGCAGATGCTGATGGTGGCGGGGATCGAGAAATACTTCCAGATCGCCCGCTGTTTCCGCGACGAGGATCTCCGCGCCGACCGACAGCCGGAATTCACCCAGGTCGATGTCGAGGCCAGCTTCGTTACCGACGAGGACATCATCGCCCTCATCGAGGGACTGCTCGCGAGTTCCTTCAAGGCCTCGCGCGGTGTGGAGGTGCCGACGCCTTTTCCCCGGCTCACGCACCAGGAAGCGATGGACAAGTTCGGCAGCGACAAGCCCGAGCGGCGCATCGGTATGGAGATCGTCGATTTCTCCGACGCCTTCGCCGGATCCGCCTTCAAGGTCTTCGCCGGCACCATCGAGAAAGGCGGCACCGTGCGCGCCATCAACGCCAAGGGCTTCGCCTGCGTCACCACCGGCCAGATCAAGCGGCTCGAGGAAGTCGCCCGCGAAGCCGGCGCCGGCGGACTCGCCTACATCAAGGTCGAGGGCGGCGAGTGGAAATCACCCATCGTGAAATTCTTCACCGACGAGGAGAAGGCCGCCCTCACCGAGCGCCTCGGCATCGAAGAGGGCGATCTCGTGCTTTTCGGCTGCGACCAGTGGGAAGTCTGCTGCGAAGTGCTCGGACGCCTCCGCCTCGAAGTCGCGGAAATGTGCAATCTCTACGAAGGCAAGGAGGAGGAACTCGATTTCCTCTGGGTCACCGATTTTCCGTTGCTCGGCTATGACGAGGAAGAGGGCAAGTGGAACGCCGTCCACCACCCGTTCACCCGTCCCAAGGCCGAGGACGTTGCCCTGCTCGAGGACGAAGCCAACTGGGGCAAGGTCCGGGCCGAGGCCTACGACGTGGTCCTCAACGGCTACGAACTCGGCGGCGGCAGCCTCCGAATTCACGAGAGGGATCTTCAGGCCAGGATGTTCACTGTGCTGGGCATCAGCGACGAGGAGCAGGCCGAGAACTTCGGCCACATCCTCAGCGCCTTCCAGTTCGGCGCCCCGCCCCACGGCGGCATCGCTCTCGGACTGGACCGGCTCGTCATGCTGGCCTGCTACGAGGACAGCATCCGCGAAGTGATCGCCTTCCCCAAGAACAACAAGGGCGTCGATCTCATGTCCACCAGCCCGGCCGAAGTCGAATTCAAGCAGCTGCGTGAGTTGTATGTGAAATCGACCGTGGGTGAGAAGAAGTGAGCCGGTTCACGGTTCACGGAAAAGCGTAGGCCAGCGACTCCTGTCGCGGCGGACCTTTGTCGCCTATCGCCGGCTACAGCCGCACCCAGTCCTTGAGATCTTCGTGCTCGAAGATCATCGAGTCCTGGATGGTCAATTCGCTGCCGGCGTCGGCTTCGAGAGCGCGCTGATACATGGCGTGAGCGATGCCCACATCGGTGTAGGCGAGTCCGACGGCGTTGAAGTAGGTTCGTTCGTCGGGTGATTCGCGGCCGGGTTTCGCGCCGGAAACGAGATCGATCAGGTTGCCGTGGATGTCGCTGTCGGCGAGTTCGCCGTCCTTGTACATCCGGCTCAGGGTCTGGGTGCGGTGCTTCACCGTCTCCCAGTCATCGGTCACGATCTTGTCGCATTGCTTCGCCACGGCATACTCGTCCTCCCAACCGCCGACGTGACTGTAGAAGGCGCCGGGTTTCATCCAGGCCGCCTTCAGGAGCGGCGCTTGGGCGCTGGTGGCGGTGACGATGATGTCCGCCCCGTCGGTGGCCTTCTGGAGATCGGTTCCCGCGGCCACGAACTCCATTTCCGGCATCAACGGAGCCATCTCGCGAATGAACTGGGCCTCTTCCTCGTCGGTCTTGGCGCCGATCCGGCATTCCTTCAATCCCGGCCGCACCGTCTTCATGGCGATGAGGTGCATCTTGGCCTGTTCGCCGGAACCGATGAACCCGATGACTTCCGAGTCTTCCCGGGAGAGATGCTTGGCGGCGATCCCGCCCATGGCGCCGACCCGCATGTTGGAGCAGAGCGTGCCCTCCATGAAGGCGATGGGAAAACCGGTCTCGATCTCGCTGAGAATGATCACCGCCGACAGGTTCTGCAGCCCGTATTTCACCGGGTTGGGCGGAAAAACGGAGACCCACTTCACCCCGCAGACCTTTTCCGGCAGGAAGGTGGCCGGCAGACAGTTGATCCGTTCCTGGGTGTCCTGGTTGAAAATCTGGACGATCTTCTCGGGAAAAAGGACGTCGCCCGCCGCGAACGCCGTCATGGCGTGTTCGGCTGCTTCCATCGCCATGCGGAGATCGAGACAACCGGCGCGGAGCAGGTCTTCCTGGGAAAGGTAACGGCAGCGGATGGCATGATGAGCACTCATGCCGGAACCTCCTGCCATTCAGCCGACTCCGATCGGCCCGCCCTGCGAAAACCTGATCGGATTTTGTCCGCCAGTGCCAAAGCCCGTAGCATGGGATTCCCATCCCATGCCACGAAACCGTCTTCTCAAAACTCCGCCCAGCCCGGCACCCGCGGAAACGGGATCACGTCGCGGATGTTGGCGACGCCAGTGACGAACATCAACAGTCGCTCGAACCCGAGCCCGAAACCGGCGTGCGGCACCGTGCCGTAGCGGCGCAGATCGACATACCACCAGTAGTCCTCCTCGGAGAGGCCGTGGGATTCCAGGTTCGCCTGCAGGAGGTCGAGCCGTTCCTCGCGCTGGCTGCCGCCGATGATTTCCCCGATTCCCGGCACCAGCAGGTCCATGGCGGCGACCGTCTTTTCGTCGTCGTTGAGCCGCATGTAGAAGGGCTTGATCTCGCGGGGGTAGTTGTAGACCGTCACCGGGCACTTGAAGTGTTTCTCGGTCAGGTAGCGCTCGTGCTCGGACTGGAGATTGTGCCCGTATTCGACGGGATACTCGAACTTCTCGCCGCTGGCCTGGAGAATTTCCACCGCCTCGGTGTAACTGACCCGCTCGAAGGCGCGGTCGCGGACGAACTCGAGTCGCTCGTGCAATCCCTTGTCGACAAACCTGCCGAAGAACTCCAAGTCGCCGGCGCAGTGTTCCAGCGCGTCCTCGACCAGGAACTTGATCATCGCCTCGGCGAGATCCATGTCGCCACCGAGATCGCAGAAGGCCATCTCGGGTTCGATCATCCAGAACTCCGAGGCATGACGCGAGGTGTGGGAATTTTCCGCCCGGAAAGTCGGCCCGAAGGTGTAGATGTTCGACAGCGCGCAGGCGAAGGTCTCGCCCTCGAGCTGGCCGCTCACGGTGAGGTAGGCCCGCTTGTCGAAGAAATCCTTCTCGTCGTTGCCGGCGGCGAAATCCTCGCCCTTCAGGGTCGTCACCCGGAACATTTCCCCGGCCCCCTCACAGTCGCTGGCGGTGATGATGGGCGTGTGCACGTAGACGAAGTCGCGGTCCTGGAAGAAGCGATGAATCGCGTAGGCCATCCGGCTGCGCACCCGGAAGACGGTCCCGAAGAGATTCGACCGCGGGCGCAGGTGGGCGATGGAACGCAGGAATTCCATCGTGTGGCCCTTCTTCTGGAGCGGAAAATCCTCGTCGGCATTCCCGTGGACGATCACTTCGCGCGCCTGGATCTCCCAGGCCTGGCCCCCGCCCTGCGAGGAGACCAGCGCGCCTACCACTTCGACAGAGGCGCCGGTGCGAATGTGAACGATCTCCGATTGGTAGTTGGCGAGGTCGGCATCGGCGATGACCTGGATGCCCTTGAGACAGGAACCGTCGTTGACCTCGATGAAGGAAAAGGCCTTCGAGTCCCGCCGCGTCCTCACCCAGCCCTGGACGCGGACTTCATCGCATGGCCCATCTGCGGCGAGGAGGGATTTGACGAGAGAACGTGCGGTTCGATCCGGGGAAGGGCTTTGAGACATGCGAGAAATTAGGACCGCCGCCGCGGACTCACAAGGGCGGACTGGACCGAGGCAGACCGATGCTTCGCGGACGCCCCGTCGATACGCCCCTACCCCAGGCCCGGAACCTCCCACCCCTTCCGATACTGGCGCTTCAAGAATCGATTCGCCTCGGCGACATCGGTGACTTTCAGGTTCTCCGAATCCCAGTTGATCTTCGCGCCGCTGCGGTAGGCGACATTTCCCAGCAGCACGGTCTCGGTCAACGGTCCCGAGTAGGCGAAAGGGGTATCGCTTTTTCCCTCGCCGCGAATCGCGTTCACCCATTCCTCGTAATGATTGTGATCCGGCAGGTCGGCCCACTGGTAGTCGGCGAATTTTTCCTGGGGAAACAGTTCCGGCATCTCGGGAAAACCGACGAAGAGGTTGCCCTTCTCGCCCACGAAGAGGATACCGTTCTTCGATCCCTTCCAATCGGCCGGCGCCTGGAAGATCTCGCGCGGCGGCATCTTCCCGGCCTCGTACCAGGTCAGCTTCAGCGTGTCGGTGGTGTGCTTGGTCCCGGGAAAGGCGTAGTGGACGAGGCACCATTCCGGCCCCGATTCCGGGTGCGGCGGCGGTCCTTCGGCCTCGACGGTGGTCGGCGGCCCCAGCTCCAGGGCATTGACCACCGGGTCGAGAATGTGGCAGCCCATGTCGCCGGCCACGCCGGTCCCGAAATCCCACCAGCCGCGCCACTTGAACGGGTGATAGGTCCCGCTCACCCAGGGCCGCTTCGGCGCCACGCCGAGCCACTGATCCCAGTGCACCGTCGCGGGCGGTTCCCCACCGGGCGCGGGACGATCCATCCCCTGCTCCCAGAAATTGATGGGCCGATCAGTCCAGGCGTGCACCTCCCGCACCTTGCCGATGACCCGGTCCTCGCGCAGGGCGTGCACCGCGGTCTTGATGCGCCGGGTGGCGTGGTGCTGGATGCCCATCTGGGTCACGCACTCCGGATGCTCGGCCGCGATCTTCGCCAGTTGCCGGGCCTCGTGAATGGAATGCGTCAGCGGCTTCTGCGTGTAGCAATGGAGCCCGAGTCCCAGCGCGGTTGCCGTGACCGGGGCGTGAGTGTGATCCGGGGTCGAGACCATCACCGCGTCGATTCCCGGCTGCTCCAGCAGCTTGCGCCAATCCGTGAACTGCTTCGCCTTGTCGAAGCGAACCGCCGCCTTGGCGAGCCGGTCCTCGT
>JAUIGT010000360.1 GCA_030432615.1 Verrucomicrobiia bacterium | reverse complement strand
CTGGCCGCGGAAGAAACACCACAAGCGGCGGCTCATGTGCCAGCCGGCCTTCCTGAAGTCGTTGCATGACCTGCTGAAACCGGGCGGCGAATTCTGGTTCAAGACCGATCACGAGGACTACTTCGATGCCGCGCTGGAAACGCTGGAAACCATCGATTTCCTCGAGCGGCAGCCTTGGCCCGAGGACGAGTTCTATCCGGTGACCGATTTCGAAAAACTCTGGCAGGCCGAGGGCCGGAAGATCCAGGGGGTTCGGTTGCGGCGGTCGTAGGCGACTACTTCCATTTCCTTCGGAGCCCGAACGAAGGGTGGCGCTTGTGATGTCGGAGCACGGTAATCAGAATCGTTTCATGATCGATTTCGAAGACCAAGTGGTAGGGAAACTGTTTCAAATTGCAACGGCGGCGCGTGTCATCCAGTCGATGGAATCGGGTCGGATGTTCCTGAATGCGTTCCACGGCTTCTTCAAAGGCCGCGAAGAAGCGATCACCCGCCGAGTCGGAGCGATCGTCGTAGTATTCGAGAATCTCTCGCAGGTCCCGCCGAATCGTCGGGTGAAAGAGGACCTTCATTTCTTGCGGGAGAGCCGGAACTCTTCGAAGAACTCGGCCTTGGGGATGCCTTGAACGGCGCCGGACTTCAATTCATCACCGCGCCGGATGGCTTCCGTGAGGCTGTCGTGGTCGGCCTCATCGAAACTGTCCAGAAGCATCCCCACGAGATCGGCTCGTTCTTCCGCTTCGAGCTTCATCGCTTCCGCACAAAGTTCCGCCTTTTCCATGGAGCAAAGGATAGTGGAATTAGGGGAAGGGGGCAACTCGCTGCTCTCGATTTCACCAGATCACCCGGTCGGCGCTGAGGATGTTCTCGCGGGTCCCGTCTTCGGTTTCGAGAACAAGTTCGCCTTCGGGACCGACATCGACGGCGGTGCCGGAAATCTCCCGCTGTCCGCTGACGACGGTGATGGTCCGTCCGTGGAGCCAGGCCCGTCGGCGGAGTTCATCGCGGACGGTGCCGAAATCGGTGGCGAGTTCTCCCGGGTAGAGGACCGTCCATTCGGCGAGGATGGCGGCGGCGAGGGCGTTGCGGTCGATGAGGTGCCCGGTGTGGGCGCGCAGGGTGGTGGCGAGGTCGCGGAGGCCCTCGGGAAAGTGCTCGGGAAGCAGGTTTACGTTGAGCCCGATCCCGAGCACGGCGGCGGGCGGCTGACCGGCGAGGGCGCGGGATTCGACGAGGATGCCCGCCAGCTTGCGGTCATCGAGGTAGACGTCGTTGGGCCACTTCAATCGCGGGCCGGGCAGGCCGGGAAACTGCTGCTCGAGCGCGCGGCAGACGGCGAGTCCGGCCAGGTGGGGGATGCGCGTCCATTGGCCGGGCGGCGTCGAGGGGCGCAGCAGGAGACTGAAGAGAAGATTCACCCCGGGTGGCGAAACCCAGGCGTCGCCGCGCCGTCCCCGGCCGGCGGTCTGGCTTTCGGCGAAGACCGCGGTGCCCTCGTTCGCGCCGCGGGTGGCGAGCTGGAGGACGTCGTCGTTGGTGGAAACCGTTTCCGGCCTGACCCGAATCTCGTAGGCGTCGGCGAATCGGGGGCCGAGCGAGGACTCCAGGTGGCGCCCGATGGTCCGGGCGTCGAGGGCGTCGGCGGGATTCATGCCTCGGCGGCGGGCGACGATTCGAGGTCGAGGGCAAGGTCGGCGGCGATGGCGGAATGGGTCAGCGCACCGACCGAGATCGCGTCCACGCCGGTGGCGGCGATGCCGGCGATGGTGTCGAGATTGACTCCCCCGCTGGCTTCGAGCTGCACGCCGGGGGCCCGTTCGTCGCGCAGCGCGATCGCCTCCCGCAACTGGTCGAGGCTCATGTTGTCGAGCAGGATGACATCGACGCCGTCCATCCCGAGAAATCGTTCCACCTGGTCGAGCCGGTCCGCTTCCAGCTCGATGAACGCGGCTTCCGGATACCGTTTGCGGACCGCGCGGATGCCCGCCTCGAGCGCGGCTTCCCGATCTTCGGCGACGAGGTGGTTGTCCTTCACCATGGCGGCGTCGTGGAGACCGATCCGGTGGTTGGTGCCGCCCCCGGCGCGGACGGCGGCTTTTTCCAGGATCCGCCAGCCGGGCGTGGTCTTGCGGGTGTCGAGGACGCGTACGCCGGGCCAGGCCTCGGTGGCGCGACGCACGTACTCCCGGGTCTGGGTGGCCACGCCAGAGAGGCGTTGCAGGAAATTCAGCGCGGTGCGTTCCCCGGTCAGGATACTCCGGGTGGGGCCGGTGACGGTGAGCACGGTGTCACCGGTTCCGGCGGCGGTGCCGTCGGGGGTTTCGATCGAGACCGACAGCGACGGATCGATCCGGGCGAACACCTCGGCGGCGATCGCGGTGCCGGACACGACCAGCGGCTGGCGGGCGACGATGCGCCCGCGCGAATGGTGATCGGCGGGGACGAAACACCGGGCGGTGATGTCGCCGTGGCCATCGAGATCTTCGGCGAGGGCCAGGTCGATGAGGGGCGCGGCGGCTTGGGCGAGTTCGGAATCGGTCACGGACGAGGAAAGCGGAAGGGCTGAAAAGAAATCCGGGAGAGCAATGAACCGGCGAAAGCGGCGGGCGCGAGTTCTTTTTCCCACCCCCTCCACACCGAGCCGGCGGTGGAAAGTCGGTGATATTTCGGCTAAGTTAAGGACTTTGGCCCCGATGCCCGGCACGTTCCGGTTTCGATTTTTCCGTCTCCATGCCTTCCTCCGCCTCCAGAAGCCCGCGTTCCCGCGCGAAGAACGGCTCGTCTCGTTCGGGCCGGGGTGGGCGGAGGCTACCCCGGGAGCCGCGGCAGCGTCCCGCGCCGGCGGGACCATGGTCGTTGCTGGGACCGTTGGCGCGTTGGGGATCGCGGCATCCCTGGCTGCAGGGGCTGCTGGCGGTCGCGGGATTCACCCTCGGGGTGGCGTTGCTGGCGGCGGTGGCGCTGTTCCTTCACTACGATCGCAAGGCGGCCAAGTTCGACCTGCGCCAGGTGGCGCGGATGCCGCAGGAATCGACGGTCTACGACATCCAGGGACGCGAGATCGGCTTCCTGCACGGGGACGGCCGCACCGTGATCCCGCTGGAGCGGGTGGCGCCGTCCTTCCAGCGGGCGCTGGTGGCGCGGGAGGATTCGCGTTTCTACGGCCACGGCGGGATCGATGGCTGGGGTTTGCTGCGGGCGACGCTGCGCAACCTGAAGGATCGCGACGCGGTGCAGGGAGCGAGCACGTTGACGATGCAGTTGGCGCGCAACACCTTCGATCTCCACGAGAAATCGTTTCAGCGAAAGCTGCTCGAAATGGCGATCGCGCGACGGATCGAGCAAGCCTACACCAAGGACGAGATCCTCTACCTCTACGTGAACCGGATCTATTTCGGCACGGGTCTCAACGGGATCGAGCAGGCGGCGCTCGGCTATTTCGGAAAGAGCGCGGCCGAGTTGAATCTCGCCGAGTCGGCCATGATCGCCGGGATCATCCGCGCGCCGAACCGTTTCTCGCCTTTTCGCCACTACGAGGCGGCCCTGCACGAGATGCGCACCACCATCGACCGGATGGTGGAGGAGGAACTGCTGGAGGAATCCGCCGCCGACACCGCGAAACAGGAATCGCCGCCCGTCCTTTCCCAGGAGGAAGGGTATCGCATCGCCAACCGGGGGCGCGATCACAGCCGGGTGATGCAGGACAGCTACCTGGTCGAGGTGGTGAAACAGGAGGTCGATCGCCTGCTCGACGAGGACCAGCGCGACGCGGGCGGTTTCGAGATCTACACCACCTTCGATCTCGATCTCCAGGCGGCGGCGGAAAAAGCGGTCGAGAAGCGGCTGGAGGACCTGGAAGCCCGGGGCGGCTATCCCCACCCGACGCTGGCGGCGTTCCGGCGTCGATTCGAGGCGAACCCGGAACTCGAGCCGGACTATCTCCAGGCCGCGGTCAGCGTCATCGACAACCGCTCCGGCGCGGTGCGGGCTCTGGTCGGCGGGCGCGACGTCGCCCACAGCCGCTACAACCGGGCGACCCAGGCGCATCGCCAACTGGGTTCGGTCTTCAAGCCGTTGGTCTACGCGACGGCGTTCGAGACCGGGCTCTTTCCCGGCAGCTACGTGAGCGACGATCCCATTCGCGCGGGCGAGATCCGCTGGTTCCGGGGACAATGGAGCCCCGACAATGCCGACGGACAGTTTCTCGATGCCCAACCCGTTTCCCGCGGCCTGATCGAGTCGCGCAACACCATGAGCGTGCGCGTCGGCGAGCGGGCCGGGATCGACGCGGTCATGGCCATGATCGAACACGCCGGCCTGGCCGGGCCCGGGGAAATCGAACCGAACCCGCAGCTCTACATCGGCAACCTCGGGGCCACGCTCAACAGCCTCGTCAGTGCCTACTCGGCCTTCCCCAACGACGGCTACCGCTACCAGCCGTTCTTCATCGAGCGCATCGAGACGCGGGACCACGAGATCCTGTTCGAGCCGGAACCGAGCGGCTACCGGGTCGTTTCCCCCGGCGCGGCCTGGCTGGTGCGGAGCATCATGCAGGAGGCGCTCGAACCCGGCGGCACCGGCGCCTCGGTGCGGAAGCTCGGATTCAAGGCGCCCGCCGGCGGCAAGACCGGGACCACCAACAATTATCGCGACGCCTGGTTCCTCGGCTACACCAGTCGACTCACCGCCGGCGTGTGGGTGGGCATGGACCAGCCGGAGAAGATCGTGGACGGTGGCTACGGCGGAAAGATTTCGCTGCCGATCTGGACCGACATCATGCTGGAGGCCGAGGACCTGGGTTACGAGTTCGAGGCCCTGCCCGGGGCCGACGACCTCATGAAGGTGGAGCTTTGCCGTTTCTCCGGAAAACTGGCGGGCGACGCCTGCCGGAAATTCGGCGGTGCCTACGAGGAGGTGGTGCCCCAGCCGATGATCCCGCGCGCCATTTGTGAGGACCACACCCGGGTTCAACTCGACCGGACGAAAGACGCCGGCGAGGAGCCCTCGGGCCTGATTGATCGGGTGCGTGGCTGGTTCGGGGGAGAGTGAATCCTTGGATTCGGTGTGAGGGGGAAGGTCACTCCAAACTCCCGCCCGTTTTGTAATCGTCGTTCACCCTCGATCCGGGTGAAAAAAGATGGCATACTTTTTCGTATCCGTCGTCAAACCCGCTGCGGGGCGCGTTGCGTTCCGCGGTCGCCGAGAAGGTCGGCGCCTTCCTCACCCCAACCCACGCAGTCATCATGGAAATCCTCAACACCCTGGCCGTCGCCCTCGGATTCGCGACGCTCGCCGGTCTCAATCTCTACCTCACCGTCTTCGTGACCGGTCTGGCGATCCGCATGGACTGGGTCCAACTCTCCTCCCAGTACGAGCAGCTCTCGGTGCTGGGTGGCGATGCCATTCTCATCGCCTCGGGCATCTTCTTCGCCCTCGAGTTCTTCTCCGACAAGATCCCCTGGGTCGATTCCCTGTGGGACAGTGTCCATACCCTGATCCGTCCCGTCGGCGGTGGATTGCTGGCAATCCAGACGCTCGGCACCACCGACCCGGCCTTCGACGTCATCATCGGCCTGCTCGCTGGGAGCACCACCCTGGTCACCCACGGTTTCAAGGCCGGCACCCGACTGGCGGTGAACGCCTCGCCGGAACCGTTCTCCAACGTCGCCGTGAGCACGGCGGAGGACGTGGCGGTGGTCGCGGGACTTGGTCTCATGGCGTGGAATCCGCTGGTGGCGGCGCTGGTGTTCCTCACCTTCCTCGGATTCGCTCTCTGGGCCACGCCCCGGCTTTTCCGCCGCTCGAAGGCCTTCCTCTGGATGCTCGGGCACAAGCTCGGTTCCTTCTTCCGCGGCGGCCGGGCCGCCGATACCGAGGCCGTGCGTCTCTATGCGCGGCTGTCCTCCGAAGAGGATCTCGCCCTCGCCGACGCGCTCGGCGGCACCGGGCTGGTCGATATCGACTGGTCGGCCAAGGTCGTGGCCGGAAAAACCAAGGGCTTTCGCAACATCAACAGTCACACCTTCGGAAAAATCGTGGCCGTTTCGGATCGTCCCGGCGTGATCCATTTCGTCGGGCGGCGCTTCTTCAAGAGCTTCCATGTGCCGGTGCCGCTGACCGAAATGGCCATCACCCAGGAACCGCGCTTTCTCAGTGAGGATGTCGTGCTCTACAGTCGCGATGGCGCGCGCAAACTCGTCTTCAAGTTGCCCGCCGGCAGCCAGGCGCTGGCCGAGCGCATCGTGGAGAGCCTTTCCCAGATGGGCGCCGTGCGCGGTCGCGCCGACGAGGCCAGGGCCGCGGACCGGAAGCGACGCCGGGAACCGGCGATCGAGGTGGAGGCGGAAATCGTCCAGGCCTGATCCGGGCCGGCCGAAAAAGATTCGGTTGTGGGAAAGGCGCGGTCCCGGTTCGGGAGCGCGCCTTTTTCCTGTACCGAAGTCATACCATTTCCGAGAAAAAACCTGACGATTTTCGGAGGCGGTTTTTTCCGGGGCAAGGCGGGAGGAGGGCGCGATGCGGGCATCGCAACCGACGAGCAACGAAGCAACCGGGGAGAACCGACCCGAATCTCCGAGAAACGCCGAAGGCTGAATCCCCTTTTTTGTCTTCCCTGAATCGTCAGGTGATT
>JAUIGT010000359.1 GCA_030432615.1 Verrucomicrobiia bacterium | reverse complement strand
TTTTTCCGACCGCGTAGGCGCCGATGAGACAGACTTTCTTCTTGATCATCGCTCGGCTCCACCTCCCTCCATGGCTCCGGTCACTTCCACCGCCCTCACGCTGACGCCTTCTCCCGATCGGTCAAGTTCCTCACTCAGGAGCGCGTCGATCCGATCCGGAGCGATGCCAGCGCCGATCAACGCATCGCGCACCTGCCGGGAACGGTCCCGCTCGATCACGCGATTGGCGTCCCGGTTTTCCCCGATCAGGGGGTGGGCCACCACTTCGAAACGATAGGCCGTTCCCGCCTCCGCGGCGAGCGCGTCCAGTTGCCGGGCCAACTCGGCCACTTCCGCGACCTGCCGGGATTCCTCTTCTTCGAGCGTCCCGCTGCGATAGGGAATGGCGACCCGTGAGATGGCCTCCATCACTTCCCGGATGCGACGCGAGGAATCTTCCGTGAGATCCGCGGTATCCACCTCCAGCCACGCCGACAGCGGCTCCACCTGGGCCGTCACCCGACGGTAGTCCTCCGCCCCCAGAGCCCCGCTCAACTCAAGTCGGCGCCCGTCCTCGGAAAAGGAAAGCTCCAATCCGGCCACCTCCCCGAATCGACTCCGCAGCAACGTCTCCGCGAGCCGCCGCAAGGCCTCATCGCGGGCCCGCTCCGTGGCGGCCGCGTTTTCCCGGATGGTCCGGTCGATGCCGGCCAGCCGCTGCTCGAGTTCCCGGGTCAGTCGCGCGACGTCCTCGCCCTTGGCCGAGTCAACGGTGGTTTTCTCCAACTCGCTCCGCAATCCGGTCACCGCCTCCAGGATGCGACGTTGTCCCGCTTCCATCCGAGCCTCCCGCTCCGAGGCGAAGGCGGGATCCAGCGATTCCATGAGCGCGAAATCGAAGCTCACCTTCTCCGGATCGAGGCCGAACTCGCCCAGTTTCGCCGCCGGATCGACGGCCAGCGGATCCCGCAATCCCCGCACCAGGCGCCGCCGCCACCAGCCGTCCGGCTCGACCGCCGTGATGGCGACCCCGGGTTCCCCACGCAGGCTACGCTCGAATCGGTTCCAGGTCGATTGCTCGCGATACCCGACCGCGAGGTAGGCAAGCGTGGCGATTCCCAGCACGCCCAGAAAGGCCCAGGCCCGCCAGAGTCCGCCCGATCCCTGCCCGGCCCTGGCGCTTTCCGCCCGGTTTTCCAGCAGCGCCCGGCGCAGGATCGGTCGCCCGCTTTCCAGCGTCGCCGTGTCACCGGAGAAATGGTCGAGCCGATCACCGAGATGGGCGTGCAGTTCTTCCAGGATGGCTTTCAGTTCTTCCCGCGTCGAGCCGGGCGGAACCCCGTGTGCCACCGCGGCCAGCACCATGCCGGGACCGGCTTCGATGAGCACTTCCCGTTCCCCGAAGGTGAAACTGTCCAGCTCGGAACTGTCATCGTCGGGCGCGTCCTCGTCGGCAAAGGAATCGCGCACGAAACTGCGAATGGCGGTGAACATGCCGGAAACCAGGTCGGCTTCCTCGTCCGCCTCCTCCTCGGGATTCCGCGCCGCGTGCATCAGCAGCAGCCCGGTCTCGCGCTGCATCAGGTAGGCCTCGTCGATGCGGAAGCTCCGCGTCTTCAGCAGCACGTATTCCGAGTAGGATTTCCCCGCCAGCTTCGCCTGCGCTCGCCACTTCAGCCGCTCCGCGGAGGTCGTGTCGCGAATCGTCTCGTTGAGGTCCTCGACCATGCCGCGGAACAGGTCGATGACGTAGTTGCGGATCGCCGGCCCCATGATGGGAAACAGCGCTTTCGAGAGTCTCGATTTGTCCTCGGAAACACTGCGCTGAATCGCCGATTCGGTCCCGGACTGGAGCGCGGCCACGAATTCGTCGAAGGACGCCTCTCCCTCCTCTCTCCTCCGACGCAGCGCCGCGGCGAGGTCGCGGGCGAGCCTCTCGACCGACTCCTCGTCGAGCGTGTCGAGCCGCTCGCGCAGCAACGCAATGGCACGCTGCTCGTCGCCCATCATCAGCTCCTTGAGCTGCTGCAGGCTGTCGGCAGGTTTCGGCTCGGCGCTCATGAAAAGGTAAACAGGGCGACCCCGGCCAGGGCCAAGGCGCGCCTTCACGGGGCGGGCCTCACTCCGAATCGGCCGACCACGTGGCCGGCATCGATGGGTCAACCGCGCAGCTTGGCGGCGAGTTTCTCCAGGGAATCCGCCAGGTCGGCGCGTGCCACCGAGGCGTCTTCGACTTCGTCGGATCGCTTTTCGAGGTGGCTGCGCAACTCCGCCAGGCTGTCCTCCACCGATTGGCGCAAGGATTCGACCTCGGAGATCAGCTTGGTTTCGAGGGCTTTGAAACGCGCCTCGTAGCCGACCATCTGCTCGCCGAACAACAACTCGCGAATCTTGTCGACGTTGTCACCGCCACCATTGCTGGAAACCGCCGGCGCCTCGTTGCGCGCGGCCGTTTCACCGCCCTGTGCGGCCTTGGAACTTTGTCGGGAACTCATTGGGAATATGGGATTTACGGTTCAGGAATCTGGTTGCCGTTCCTCCGACTTCGATGCTCCACATCGAACCGCTAACCTTAGCTGAACCGAGGTCAATTGCGAATGATGATTCCGGCGAATCGACCGCGCACTTTTGCCGGCAAAAATTTCCTATTCCACGGATTCGGTACTACCCGACCAGCAGCCAGCGTCCCCAGTAGGGTGCCAGCGAAAACTGGCGGCGCGGTCCGGTTGCCAGACTCTCGGCATTGAGCACATCCCGCGCCTCGCCCGCCCGCGCCAGCCCCGGATCGAGGTCGCCCGGTTTCACCTTCACCGGCTCGGGAGTGAGATTGAATACGCAGGCGATCCGCTCCTGTCCATCGCCGCTGATCCGGACGAAGGCGAAGACTCCCGGTCCCAGGTCACGCACTTCCATGGCGGCATCGGGATGGAAGGCCGGATGATTCCGCCTCCGGCTCAGCCAGCCGAGCAGGCGCGCGAAGACTCTCGCCTGCACCGTCTCCCCGTCGGAGAGAAGCGCCTGCAGCTCTCCCAGTCGATACTTGCGCCGATTGATCGAGCGATTCTGCCCCGTGGCCTCGACGCCCGCCTGGTCGTTGGGCGTGCCCAGCAGGCTGTGAATGTAGAGTGCCGGAACCCCGCGCAGGGCCATGAGAATCGCCTGCGAGCACAGGAACCGCGTCAGGCCAAGCTCGGAATTTTCCGGATCGGAAAGCGCGTCGAGGTAGGTGATGTTCAGCTCGTAGGGACTGTCGCTCCCGTCCGGCATCGCCCGGGTCGAGACCCGCCCCCCGCGTTTCTTCACCTGTTCCACCAGCCAGTCGCGCTCCGAATCGGCCACCAGGCCCTGCAGTGGCCGCACCCCGATCCCGTCGTGGGAAGCCGTGAAATTGAAGAAGGTCTGGCCCTCCGGCAGTTCCGGTAGGCTTGCCGCCCACTCCGTCAGGTGGCTGCCGTCGTTGCGCAGCAAGGCATGCAACAGCAAGGGCGGCAGGGCGAAATTGTAGACCATGTGGGCCTCGTCCCCGTCGCCGAAGTAGCTGAGGTTCTCCTCGTGGGGCACGTTGGTCTCCGTCAGCAGCACCGCACCCGGGGCCACCACGTCGAGCAGATCGCGAAACAGCTTCACCACCTCGTGGGTCTGCGGCAGGTGCAGGCAGTTGGTGCCGATCTCCTTCCAGAGAAAAGCGACCGCGTCGAGCCGGAGAATCGCCGAGCCCTTCGAAAGGTAGAGAAAGAGGATGTCGAAAAACTCGAAGAGCACGTCCGGGTTCTTCCAGTTCAGATCGACCTGGTCGGCGCTGAAGGTCGTCCACACCCATTTCTGTCCGCCCCGGGTCGCCGTTTTCGTCAGCAGCGGAAGCGATCGCGGACGCACCACCTCGCTGAGATCCAGTTTCGGATCGGTGGGCAGAAAGTAGTCGCGGGCCGGCGCGATCCCGACCACGAAGTCGCGGAACCACTGGCTGCGGCGCGAGCAGTGATTCAGCACCAGGTCGAACATGAGCCGGAAATCGCTCCCGAGGTGCTCGATGTCCTCCCACCCGCCGTAGCTCGATTCGACCTTGCGGTAATCGATCACGCTGAACCCGTCGTCCGAGGACCACGGGTAGAACGGCAGCAGGTGCACGGTGCGGATCGCTCCCTTGGCGTGGCGGTTGAGAAAGCCGTGGAGCGTGCGCAGGGGCGCCTCGCCTTCCGTCGAGATCGTGTCCGCGTAGGTGATGAGGATGGACTCGCTCTCGTCCCAGCGCGATCCCGACGACGCCACCGGCTCCAGCCCGATCCCGTAGCGCCCCATCATCATGCGCAGGCGACGCATCAGGCCCGGCACCGCTTCTTCGCCATAGAGGTAGGCGAGGCGGCGCTGGATGCGTTCGGCGATGTCTCGAGTCAGCGGATTCATGGGAAAAGTCGTCGTTTATTTCCGCCCGCCGTGCCCGTTCTCCGGCATCCAGCCGACGAGCCCGGTCAAGAGATTGCGCAAGCTCCGCGCCAGCACCGAATAGCTGAAGTAACGGCGGGCCGTCTCGTAGTTGTGCTCCACCACCCCGGAACGGTAGTCCGCGTCCTCGAGCTGGCGGCGCGTCTCCCGGACCACGTGTGGCGAGACGAACCCGTCCATTACCGCGAAGCGAAAGCCCTTCGGTTCGATGTCCTCGATGTAGATGCTGTAGCGATTCACCACCACCGGCTTCTTGAAATAGACCGCCTCCAGGAGGGCGTTGCCGAAGCCTTCGTAGATGCTCGGGTAGGTCACCAGGTCGGCGTGCGGGTAGAGATCCCAGAGCGTGTAGAGCTTGCGCCCCTCGGCGTCGCGCTGTCGCACCTCGCTGACCCGGTCCCCGATGAAACGGAGATCGACGCCTTCCTCCTTGGCGAGTTCCTCCAGCATGTGCTGGTATTCGAAGCCCTCGTCCCCGGCGTCGTGGGAGATCACCAGCTTGCAGCGCGAATCCCCCAGCATGCTGACCAGCTTCACCGCGTGCTCGATGCCCTTGCGCGGCACGATCCGTGTCGGCTGGAGAATGAAGATATCGTCCTCGGCCAGGCCGATCTGCTCGCGGACGTCGCGACTGTAGTCGTCCGGCTCCGGGGCGGGCTTGTCGAAATCGAAGACGTTGGGAATCAGCATCGCGCCGACGCCCTTGCGCCGCGAGATCTGCTCCTGCGCCGCCGCATTGATGACCGTGTGCGCCATTCCCGGCAACCGGGGCGGGAAGGCCATGTCGAGGTAGTCGTTGGCCGCCGAGATCGCGAAACGGGTCCGTTCCCAGTAGAAATCGTGATGGTGCCCGATCGACGGTATCCCGCTCTCGATGAGGAACTCCGTGATCGCCAGCCCCAGCGGCACGTTCATGGGAATGGCGAGCGCGTTTTCCGGGATCAGGACGTCGATGGCGTAACGGTCCACGAATTCCCGGAGCGTGCCCTTCAGGTAATCCGCGAGCACCCGCACCCGCTGCGACACCAGCGCCGGACGGGTCGTCCGATTCCAGAGCTGCCCGTTGATCCAGGCGATCTCCGGGTGGGCGAAATGCGCCTCCGGCACGCACATCGAGACCTCGTCGGCCCGGTCACTGTTCCCTGAGTACCAATAACTCACGTGCCCATCCTTCCAGAGCACCTCCGCCCATTTCGCGCTCTCCAGCGAAACCCCATCCGTGCCCGCAAAGCGGGTGGAAACGAAACCGATGTTCAATGGCATGAGGAGAAAAATTTACGGAGGACGGGCCCAAACTCCCTGAACCTGAGCCCTTTTCCGACGCATGCAACGTGCCGTTTCCCGAGAAAAATGGTCGCGCTCCTTTGAATCGGGGATTCCCCATTATTTCGGCAAACTCTCCGACCTTTCATTCTGTCTTTACTACACCGATTCAGGCTCCCTTCCATGTCCCGCTAAATAGGCATCGAATCGGGCATCGAAGTCGGCGAGAAAATCCCGCACCTCACGCTTTTCCAGTTCGCGCTCGATGTCCTCCGCCCCCTGTTCAACGGCCGCCCGCTCTTCCGCATCGAGATCCTCGAGCCGGATTTCTTCCACTTCATCGCCTTTCCGAAAACGTCCTGCCAGAGTCCGACCGAGATGACGGATCCCTCCCACATGCCGCCAGCCTGCCTTCATCGAACGCACCAGGATGCGGCGGTCGGAGCCGGACAGAGCGTCCTCGAAGGCAACCCTCACACGCTGCGTCTCCGCCTTCGAAAGCGGCAACCGAGCCGGCGACTCCCCTGCCAGGACCCGTTCCAAAGTCCGCCCGATCAAGAAAGTTTCCATCATCGCCGTGGCCGATGCCCGGATGGCGAGGAAAAAGAGCACCGTCCGCAGCACCTTGCGGAGAATCGCGGTGACTGCCTTGAACACGAACCCGAATGCCTTCGTCAGGCAACCGCTCGAAAGTCCCGTGTAGACCGGCCTCGCCACCGCGGGATCGAGATCGACGCCGCGTTTCCGAAAGATCCCATGAATCATCCCTTTCCGCACCCGCCGCAGCAGCACCTCGTCCAAGAACGGCACCGGTACCATTACGCAAAGCCCACTGAGCATGGTGGGTCGCACCAGGTGGGCGAACTTCGAGACGTCAGGCATGGAAGGGAGGAAGCAAAGGATGGCGAAATGAGGATGATCGCGAGTCGGTGATCATAGGCGACTAGCCAGGAACCTCGGTCGAGCAAGGTTCAACGTCGGACTGGCAACGCTCAAATGGACGTG
>JAUIGT010000358.1 GCA_030432615.1 Verrucomicrobiia bacterium | reverse complement strand
GAGATTTCGTACCCGCTCACATACAGGTCTTCCGTGGTACGGTAGGGTTCGTAGTAGAGAAATTCACGGTCGTGCACCTGCGCCGGCCACACGTCAAACGGACCCAGGTGAAACTGGATACCCTGCTCGGGGGGATCCAATGGCTGGAATTCAGGGGGTTCGTAGCGCGTTTCGTCGTTGAGTAATGACACATCCACCACGGCGGGGATGTTCCCGTCGTAGGGCTTCGAAACGTGCTGCAGGTCGACTTCCGCCACGGGGGGATTGATTCGCGTGTGGGCCTTTCCTAGGATTGCCTGGTTCGACCTTCCCACCCATGATCTTTTCGCGCCTTCTGATTCCTGCCATCGTCGGGTTGGCCTCGCTCCTCCCGGCCGCCGAGCGCCCCAATATCGTGCCGCTGGAGGGGGAAAGCCTGAAGCCGCTGCTGACCGGCGAGGGTGAATTTCCGGATCGCCCGCTCTTCTGGGAGCACGAGGGAAATGCCGCCATCCGGGTGGGAGACCGCAAGCTGGTTCGCCAGGGAATGGGCGGTGAATGGGAATTGTTCGATCTCGCCGCCGATCGCACCGAGCAGCATGATCTCGCCGCCCAACATCCAGAGGAGGTCGCTACCCTGACGAAACATTGGCGGGAGTGGGCGAGGAGAGCCCAGGTGTTGCCAAAGCCCGGGAGAAAGAAAAAAGGAAAGGGCAAACGGAAAGCTTCCGAGCCCAAGCCCTGATGCCGCGGGAGTCCAGCCGCCATCACACCACGATCACAAGTCCTCACTTTTTCCCCGGTTTGAATCGGAATCCGAAATCCACCTTCACCCGCCGTCGTTTCGCCGGTTCCATCGCCGGCATCGCCGCCGCCGCTGCGGGACATTCGCTGGTTCGAGCCGAGGAAAAAGCGGCCAACGCCGCGAATCCCGGTGCCATCGATTCCGCGGACGCCGCCCCGCATCCCCTCCTGACCCCGGCGGAGGATTTCTACACCGTGGCCCGAGGCAATCCGAAGCCGCATACCCTGCAAGGACAAGCCCTCGCCGATGCCCGGATGACGCCAGAGACCTGGCGGCTCGAGATCACCGCCGATGGATTTACCGATCCGCCCGACATCAAGGAGGCGGCAACGATCGAAAGATCGCTGACGGTCGCCGACGGAACCGCGCTGGACCTGCCGGCCCTCGAGGCCCTGGGTCGCGAGCATGGCGTTCGCTATCTCAAGGCGATGCAGTGCCTCAACATCGCCGAACCTCTCGGCCAGGGATTGTGGGAAGGCGTGCCCCTGCGATACGTGCTGGAGCGCTGTGGCGAGTTGGAGAACGTGCGCCGCATCTACTACCGCGGCTTCCACAACCACGATCCCGGGCAGATCTTCCAGTCCTCGGTCAGCTACACCCAGGCGATGGAAACGCCGCCCGGCGAGTTGCCGGTCTTCCTCGCCTATCGGCTCAATGGCCAGCCCATTCCTCCCGTTCGGGGCGGCCCGGTCCGGATGATCGTTCCCTGGGCGCATGGCTTCAAGTCGATCAAGTGGCTCCAGCAGATCTTCGTGACCAACGACTACCGGACCAACGATACCTACGCGCTCAAGAACAACGATCCCGAGTCCTACCTCAAGACATCGGCCTACGTCGATGGCGGCCCCGACGAAGTCGCCGCCGGGAACCCGGTCACGATCACGGGCCGGGTGATCTCCGGCTTGTCCGGTTTCGATCGACTGGAGATCTTTCTTCGCTCCGGTTTGAAGGACGCGGATCGCCCGCTCGACGACACGTCCCTGGCGAAGGCGGCCTGGAAACCGGCGGAGATCCTGCCACCGCCCGACTGGGACGCGGTGCTGCCCGAAGGTATCAATTCCCGCGACCTGCTCGGATTCGACCCCGCGTCCGGCAAGCCACTCTCCTGGCCGACCCGCTACGGGATGGCGTCCTGGGTGGTGACCCTGCGCGACTTGATGCCGGGCTTCTACGAACTCTATGCTCGCACCGTCGATGCCAACGGTTACGCCCAGCCGGAGCCGCGCCCAATGCGCAAGGCCGGCAAGAACATGATCCAGTCCCACCGTTTCCGCATTTCCTGAACAACGCACCCCGATTTCCCATCTACCCCATGAAACTTCCCCGACTTCTCTGCTATCCCGTCCTTGCCTGCGCCTTTCTTGCATCCAGCATCGCCAAAGAACCGATCCCGGCCACCGATCCGCTTGCCGGCATCGTTCCCGCCATGGAGGCCGAGATCACCGCCGGCCACACGGCGGGCGCGGTCACCCTGGTCATGAAGGACGGCGAGATCGTCCACCACGCGGCGACGGGTTTCGCCGACCGGGAGAAGGAGATCCCGATGACGAAGGACGCGCTCTTCTGGATCGCTTCCATGACCAAGTCGATGAGCGTGACCACCATCATGACCCTGGTGGACGAGGGGAAACTCTCTCTCGATGACCCCGCCTCCACCTGGTTGCCGGCCGTCGGGGAAATGAAGCTGGCCAATGGAAACCCGCCGGCCCGGCCGGTGACCCTGCGCGACCTCATGTCCCACACCTCGGGCCTCGAGTTTCCGCGGCGAAAGGCGAACGACGGCGCTCATTCACTGCGGAGCTACGCCGATCAACTGGTGAAGGCACCGCTCTCCTTCGAACCCGGCAGCGACTACGAGTACGGTTTCGGCATCACCGTTTACGGTCGCATCGCGGAGATCGTCACCGGCAAGCCCTTCGACCAGCTGATGCAGGAGCGGCTCTTCGATCCCCTCGGCATGACCGACACCGCCTTTCATCCCGGCGACGAACTCCGCGCCCGCATCGCCAAGACCTACAAGACCGGCGAGGACGGAAAGACCCTGGAACGCGGCTACAACCCGTTCCACACCTCCGATGCGGACGTCCGCCGCATGACCGAGCCCTCGGGTGGCGTCTTTTCCACCGCCGCCGACATGGCGAAATTCTACCAGATGATCCTCGACGGCGGCACCTGGCAGGGGAAACGGATCATTTCCGAGTCGGCCATCGCCGAGATGACCCGGCCGCACCATGCGGGCGACCGGACACTCAACTACGGGTTGGGTTGGATGTGCAATCACCCGGAGAAGAAGATGGTGGCGGGCTTCTCGGACCATTCCTTGGGGCACGGCGGGGCCTTCGCCACCCACGGCTGGGTCGATCCCGAGCGGGGAATCGTCGCCGTCCTCATGATCCAGAACGTCATGGTGAAGGGAACCGGCGACGTGCGGAAGGCCTTCCACGAGAAGGTGGCGGAAGCCTTTTCCGAGTAGGACGAACAGTGCCGGTCCGGCTCAGTCCGGTCGGTAATCCCTCTTCGGCAGGTGGCGGTCCCGATCGTGGGGGGGATCGATGTGGGCCGGAATCGTGCTATCGGGATAGCTCGCCTTCCACTCGGCGCGGCGCTCGGCATCGTCATAGTAGATCAGGCTGATCTCGGTGGATTCCTCGTCACCCGAACCGATGGGACTGGTGTGAAAACCGCAGTCGGAGAGGCCGCTGAGATCCATGATCGTGTCGTTGAGCCCTTCCTCCCAGAGCCAGGTGTAGAGTTCCCGGTCGCTGAGGTGGTCGGTGTGATGCAGGTAGGTGTTCCGGTCCCGGAGAGCGTGGATGACTTCCCAGAGTTTCTTTCCGAGGGCGGCCTCATCGAGGGAATCGGGGGAGGGAAGGGCCGTGCCACCGGCGATCAACTGCTTGCTGGACGTGGTGCCGCCACCTTTCTCCCAAGCCTCCAGTCTTTCGGTGTAGGCTGTCCATTCCTCTTCTTCCCGATCCAGCTCTTCCTCCGTGGGAAATTCCTCCGCAATTTCCGCCTCAATCTCTTCGGGGGTCGGCGGCGTTTGCGGAACTTCCGGCTGTTTCGGAGGGATCGGGTGCCCGGTAGCCCGGAGATGCTCGGTGTTTCGACTGGCGGTCCATTCGGCGACTTGCTCGATGGCCTGATCCGGATCCGCAAGACTTCCCGTTCTCGTCAGGGACGGCTCCGGCAAGTCATCGAGGGGAATCCACGAGTCGGCGGGTCGGGAGCCGTCGCGCGCCTCGTAGACCGGCACGGCGCCGCCAAAGACGCGTCCTCCCTGGCAAAGAAAGCATTCCGTCCACGCGTAGGCCTGGATGGATCCTTCTTCCTCGATGAAGAATCCGCTCGCGTCGCAGATGGTCCGGCATTCGAAGGTCGAGGCAAGTGTTCTGAGCAGCGCGAGCTTGGTGGGAAGCATGACCGACTGGTTGCCGGGAACACGGCCGGGAAAATGAATGAAATCGATTTCCACGGGGAAATCACACCGCTCGCCGGGCTCGTAACCGCGGCGATCTTTCACGAGGACCACGGCTTCCGGCCAGGCGTCGCTGTGTTTCAGGAGATCGTCTTCCCCTCCCACGGGAAGATCGGGCATCAGTCCTCGAATCGTATCCATGGACACGTTTTCGATCGGAGTGGCCAGGTAGAACTGCAGGTGGATGGGAAACATCGAGATCGTCTCCATGGGGTTTCCTTCCTAGCAAATGTCGCCTCCTCTTTCAACCGGGCGCCGGCGTCCATGTGGTGGAAAACCACGAATGACCGCGAATGACACCGCCGGTTTCTGAGAGGATTCAGGGCGATCCGTGGCTATTCGCGGAGAATATCTGGACCCAACAACACAGTCCTACGGGATCGGGAGCGTCTCCACATCGGAGATGCCCTCGTCGACCGGGAGGCTCGCCACTTCCTTCAGGGATCCGTCCTCGCCGATCCGGTAGACCAGGATCTTCGCTCCCTGGAACGCCGTGACGACGAGGTGTTGCCCATCAGGGGATACCGCGAGGCCCCAGGGAATCTTCTCCGTCGCGGTGAGGCCGAGCGGCTCCAGGCTCCCATCGTCCCCGATCGCGTAACCGGCCAGGTAGTCATACTCGTGCTTGTGCCCGCGGATCCCGGTGTAGAGAAACTTCGCATTGGGAGTCATCGCGATGTCGGAGGCACTGACGCCTTCCTTCGGCGCGTCGTCGCCGTTGGCATTGGCGCTCGCAACGAAGGTCAGCTGTCCCGACTCCGCGTCACGTCGATAGGTCGACACACCCAATCCCTGTTCTTCGCTGAAATAGAGCAGCGGCAGCTTCGGATGATAGGCGAGGTGACGCGGGCCGGTGCCCTCGGGCGGGTTCGCGTTCATCGGATCCAGCGCGGTGACTTTCCCCGTCTCGGCATCGAACGCATACTGGTAGAGGGCATTGTGTTCCTTCACGTAGGGAATGTAGAAATGCCGGTTGTCCGGCGAGGTCAGGACGCAGTGCGCGGCCTTGCGGCCCTGGTCCAGGGTGGCGACCGGATCGACCAGGGGCATGCCGTTTTCCTTGAGCGGGTAGACATCGACGATGCCGCTCCCGTAATCGCAGCCGAGGAGGAATTTCCCCGAGCGATCCACGCTGAGGTAGGCGTAGGCGCGGGGCCAGAAACCGCTCAAACCGTAGTCCTCCCGATGGGTTTCCGGATCGAGAAACTTCACCGCGAGGTTCTCCTGTCCCGGTTCGCCGGAGCCACCGGAAAGATAGAGGATAGGCTTGGTGGGATGTTGGGCGATGGTCCGGACCGGGAATCCGAGATCGTCGTGGTTGATCAACTCCAGTTCCGCGAAGGGGAACTTGTTCTCGGGATTCGGGTTCAGTGTGAACACGAGCAACTCCTCCCCGGTACGGCTCGGGGCGTAGATGAGGAAGGGCTCCGGCTCGGCAGAGGAAAGGGAGAAAGGAAGAGCGGAGAGGGCGAGGAGAACGAGGAATCTCATGGGTCGCTGAACCTCGGGGGCGGGATCGGCCCGGTCAATCCCAATCGTTTGAGAATGCCGGAAGGCGCGAAAACGACACTTGGGAAAACGGTCCGCCTTGTTCTATCCTGCGAACAAGGATCGTGAAAGCTCCGACACCCCCTTCATGAAAGCTCCCCTGTTCTTCGTCATCTCTACCCTTCTCTCGCTCGGCACTTTGCCTGCCGCGCCCGAGGATGCCGGGCAACTCCTCGACTCCACCGGAACCACCGGCGGCCTGGTCGTCCACGTCGGTGGAGGCGATGGCGCCCTCGCGGCCGCCCTGGCGGAAACGAACGATTCGCTGGTCGTGCAGGCACTCGATGCCGACCCGGACCAAGTGACAAAGGCGCGGGTCCGGTTCCGCGAGAGCAAATCCGCGTCGTCCCGGCTCTCGGCGGTGATCTGGAATCCGGAGGGTGCCCCGCTTCCCTACGCCGAAAACCTGGTCAACCTGTTGGTGATCGCCGAGGGAGTTTCCGTCCCGGACGCCGAGGCTCTGCGGGTGCTGCGCCCGGGAGGCACCGTGGCGCGCCGCGAGGGGAGTGAGTGGAAGCGAAGCTCGAAACCGGCGGCCCCGGCCACCAAGGACTGGACCCACTACCAGTTCGACGCATCCAACAACATGGTCGGACAGGATCCCGACTGCGGGACGCCGCGCCGGTTCCAGTGGGCGGGCAAGCCGCTGTGGACGACCTCGCACGAGAACATGAGCAGCGTCAACGCGATGGTCAGCGCGCAGGGGCGTGTCTTCTGCATCGTCGACGAGGGACCGCGGGCCTCGATCCAGTTGCCGGCCGACTGGCAACTGGTGGCGCGCGACGCCTACAACGGCGTCATCCTCTGGAAGAAACCGATCACGCAGTGGCTGACGCGCTTCTGGCCCTGGAAGAGCGGCCCCGCCCAGATGCCGCGCAAGCTG
>JAUIGT010000357.1 GCA_030432615.1 Verrucomicrobiia bacterium | reverse complement strand
CTCGGCCACCTCTTTCGCGAGCGGAACGCCAACCATCGATGTGGCCATTACGAATCCGAATCCCTCGGAACGGTCCAAGGTCGTCTACCGGATCAATGCCGCCACCTGGAAGACATACCTCGGCCCTTTCACCCTGAACTCGTCCGATCATGGAAGCGATATCGATATTGAAGCCAAGGCGCTTCCCACCCAGCCATTCTTCCTCGAAAGCGAGACCAATCTACTTGAGATCGCGGGCAACCCCGAACAGTTGGAGCCCCCGCTGATCGCCTTCAGCGCGGACGCGTTCAGCAACGACAAGAATAGTCCCGTAACCAAAATCACCGTCCAGTTGGACAATCCCAATCCGGTCGGTTCATCAATCGTTTCCTACCAGATCGTCCCGATGCCCGGCGGGACCGGGGCGGTGACGGCTTTCCAGGACTACACCGGCCCGTTCACGGTGGCCCAGGCTTTCTATTCGGCGGGCTTTGGAATCCGGGCGGTGTCCAGACCGCTCGAGCCCAATTGGGAAGAAAGCGACCAGGCGAGCCGCTATGCCTCGGCGTTCGAGGGCGTGTTCGGGGGACATCTGGACCTCGACACCACCAATGTCCTCGGCGGCAAGGTGAACCATACCCATGACTACACGGGGAAACACAACCTTTCCTCCATCGACTTCTTCTCGCTCCAGGAATCAAAGCAACTGGAGATCGATGAATCCGTCCCTTCGACCGGCCAGCGGTTCAAGATCATCGTTGCCAACGGCGACCTCTCTCCCGGCATGCGGATTGTCCTCCGCCAGGTCAAGAACGGCGTCTCTCAACGTATCTCCCTGCCGGTCACGGCCTACGACGACATTCCGCTCGCGGAACTACCGGTCTTTACCCTCGATGGAACGGGCGGAACCTATCGCCTCACGGGGCTGGAAGCCAAGTTCGATCAGGATGTCATTCTCAACGCCGGCATACTGCCGACCAACCCGGGAGAAGCCACGAAGAATGTTCCCGGCAAGGTCGGTGAATGGCGGAACGGAGCGCTTACTTTCCAGGCGGTCGCCGTCAACAACAACGGCAGCGATGGATTCTCGACCAACGGGACTCTGAGCAACGGGGGCCAGCATGGAGTGGCCACTTCCGGCTTGCTGTGGGAGGCCAATCTCTACTGGCACTGGGACGGCGACCCCTACAACGACTCCCAGAACAAATACAAGCCGGGTAAATTCGATTCCATCAAGGATCACGTCGACGAAGACTACCTCAATCCGTAAGCATTGGCCGAGGGGGAAAGAGGCAAACCTCCTCACATCGTCACCGAAACGCCGCCGGAAGCCAGAGTTTCAGTTTCCGCTCGAACGCGTCGGCACCGCGATCGTGAATCCAGATCCTGGGGAGATGGAAAGGATGCGACTTCCGGGTGACGACTCCGGCATCGGCGGCGAACGCGTGATCGAGTCCGGCATTTCGCGCCGCGTGAATGGTATCCTCGTCGTAGTCCCGTTCCCAGCTTCCGAAGGGATAGCTGAACGTCGTCACCCCTCTTTCGATGATCTCGCCGAGACGCCGCATCGAACCCGAGATCTCGGCCTGCTGCGCTTCCGGGTCCAGTTCGGCCAAGCTCGTATGCGACACCGTGTGCGCCCCGATGGTGACCAGCGGGTGCCGGGACAGGCGACGAATCTCGGCCTCGGTCATCAGGCGACGGTGGACATCGGGAGCAACGCTCGCCGCTTCCTTCTCCAGGATCCGGAGCAATCGCTCCCGTTCCCCCGGCTCCTGCCGCCGGAAAAAGGGATAGAATCGATCGAAGGCCTCCGCCGCCGACTTGAGTCCGGAGGTGGCCTCCTCGATCGACTCGCCCGACCGGCTCTCCAGGGAAATCCTCTCGCCGAATCGCCCCGGCTCTCGCAGGGCTCCCTGCAAACGATCCCACCAGAACGGTTCGCCCAGGTTTCCCGATACGCAGTAGAGTACGGCCGGAATCTCGAAGTGCTCGAGAATCGGCAAGGCTTCCTCGAAGAAATCGAGATAGCCATCGTCGAAAGTCACGCAGACCGAGCCTTTCCGGAGAGTTCCCGCCCGTTGCTCCGCCACGAACTCCTCGACGGGCCGAACTTCCAGAGAACGACGCCGAAGCACTTCCATCTGCTCGCGGAATCGCGCGGGCGACACGCAGAGCCGAAAGGGATCGACCTCGGGCTCGGCGATCCGGTGATACAGGAGCGCGAGGCTGTTGTCGGAGAACCGACTTCGGACCAGGCGCAGCGCCGACCTGATTTTTCGCTTCACTTTCACGACAGGCAGTCAGGCGGGACTTCTTCCGCTTCCGCGTTCCCTTGGGTGCGGCGACATCAAGAAAGAGTCGAATCCCGCGATTCTTTTCCCCTAGACTTTACCTTTAATTGATAGAAATTATAGTATTTTTAATTTTTGGCAGATATTTTCTGTGAAGACGCATCTAAAACGTTGGCTGCCCGCGCCGGTCATCCATCGACTCAAGCAGTCGAAGACGGCCAATCGCGCCCTCGACATCCTGGGCCCGGTGGCGAATCGCTGGCGGTTGCGCAACGTTCCCTTCGACCAGGTCTACGACGACAGCTACTTCGAGCTGATCGATCGTACCAGTAAGGAGAGTTCGTCGATCATGGCCAACTCGCTGGTGTCCCTCTTCCATCCCTCCTCGGCCATCGACGTGGGATGCGGAACCGGCAGTCTCCTCGCGGCGCTTGAGACCGCCGGGATCGACGCCCGCGGCATCGAAAAAGCACAGTCCGCCCTGGCCTACTGTCGCCAACGGAATCTCCACGTCATCGAAGCCGACCTCTCGCCGCCCGATGTGAAAGACCTGTCCGGCGAGCGTTTCGACCTGGCGACCTGTTTCGAAGTCGGACACCAGGTCGCCCGCGAGCACGCGGCTCCTCTCGTCGCCTTTCTCTGCCGGCTGGCGGACCGGGTCGTCTTTTCCGCCGACCCCGGCGGGGACGATCGCCTTCCCCTCAACCCGAAGCCCCCTCGCTACTGGATCGACCTCTTCGCCGAGGAAGGATTCGGCTTCGATGAAAAGGCTTCGGCCACCCTGAAGGAGGACTGGGAACGTCGCTCGGTGGCTCACTGGTTTTCCCGCTATCCCATGGTGTTCCGGAAAGTGTCATGACGAAACTTGCTCCCCCCCCAACCCCGGCCCGATCCCTCGCACCGACGGGTGAAAGCTACGACCTGCCGACAGACGTCTCTTCGGAAGAACGCCGCCTGCGTGATTTCGGAAATGCCGAAGCGGCCACCGTGGTCGTACAGGGAATCGGATTCGTCGGCAGCGCCATGCTCGCCGCTCTCGCCCGCGTCCGGGACGACTCGGGCCGACCGCTCTACAACGTGATCGGCATCGATCTGGCCGACGCCCGCAACTACTGGAAGATCGGCCGGCTCAACGAAGGCAAACCGCCCGTGGAATCTTCGGACGAACGTCTCGCGGAAGCGATCGCCACCGGCGTGGCCGAGGAGAATCTCACCGGCACCTTTCACCCCGTCGCCTACGAACTCGCCGATGTGGTCGTGGTCGACATCAATCTCGACGTCCAGAAGGACTACGCCGAACTCGATCGCAGCGAGGTGGATCTCACCATCTTCCGGAAAGCCCTCGGCGACGTGGCCGCGCGCATCCGCGAGGACGCCCTGGTCGTCATCGAGACCACCGTTCCCCCGGGAACGACCGAGCGGGTGGTCGCGCCGATCTTTCGCGAGGCCTTCGCCGAGCGCGGACTCGACTCTGATCGCCTCCACCTCGCCCACGCTCCCGAGCGGGTCATGCCCGGCCCCCGCTACCTCGAGTCGATCGCGGAATTTCACCGCGTCTACGCCGGGATCAACGAGGCTTCGGCGGAACGCGCCCGCCAGTTCCTGGAGAGCTTCATCGACACGGAACGCTTTCCCCTGACCCGGCTGCAGTCCCCCACCGCCAGCGAAACCGCGAAGGTGCTGGAGAATGCCTACCGGGCCGCCAACATCGCCTTCATCCAGGAATGGACGGAACTGGCCCACCGGGCCGGCATCGACCTGTTCGAGGTGATCGAGGCGATCCACAAGCGCCCGACCCACGCCAACCTGCGCTGGCCAGGGCTCGGGGTGGGCGGTTACTGCCTGACCAAGGACGCCCTGCTCGCCAACTGGGCCAACCGCACGTTTTTCGGAGCCGAAACGGGCATGCCGCAATGCCTTTCCGCCATCGCCATCAACGACCGGATGCCGGAGTTCACCTGCCGGCTGATCGAGGAGAAGATCGGCGGACTGGAAAAGCGGACCGCGCTCCTGCTGGGAGTTTCCTACCTCAACGACGTGGCCGACACCCGCTACTCGCCGACCGAGACGGTCTACGACTTCTGCCGGGAACGCTTCGCCTCCGTTCACCTGCACGACCCTCACGTCGCCTACTGGCCCGAGCGGGAGATCGAGGTGACGCGCGACCTGGACCTGCTGCCGCTGGACGAGGTCGATACCCTTCTCTTCCTCGTCGGTCACCGGCGTATCCGGTCGATCACCCCCGACGAATGGCTGCGGCGCTGCCCGAACGCCAACGTCGTGGTCGATGCCAACAACGTCATCACCAACGAACAACGCCTCGCCTTCGAGGGCGCCGGCCTCCGGGTCATCGGCACCGGCAAGGGCGACTGGGGCAGGGACGATTCCAAGGAACCATCATGAAGAAAGTCATCATCACCGGAGGCGCCGGCTTCGTAGGCCTGGCACTGGGACGAACGCTCGCGGAACGCCCCGACCACGAGGTCGTGCTGGCGGACAACCTCAGCCGCGGCCGCAGGGACGAGGAATTCGACGCCCTCCTCGCCCGGGACAACGTCAGCTTCGTCGAGGCGGACCTCACCGATCCGGAGGCGGTGGCCCGTCTTCCACTCGATATCGACCACGTCTATCACCTGGCCGCCCTCATCGGGGTGAAGCACGTCATGAAGCAACCCGATCAGGTCTTCCGGGTGAACCTGCTGGGAATCCTCAACCTCTTCGAGCACCTCCGGCGGGCGCCCCGCCTGGAGCGCGTGCTCTTTTCCTCCACCAGCGAAGTCTACGCCGGTACCCTGAAACACTACGGCATGCCGGTTCCGACCCCGGAAACCACCCCGCTCGCGCTGGACGATCTCGCCAGCCCGCGCACGTCCTACGCGCTCAGCAAGATCGCCGGCGAATCGATCGCCTTCCAGTATTCGAACGCCCACGGCATCCCGGTCACCAACGTCCGCTACCACAACGTCTTCGGCCCCCGCATGGGTTTCGCCCACGTGGTTCCGGAAACCATGATCAAGATCTCGCAATCGCCGAAGGTCCCGGTCCCCTCGCCGACTCACACCCGCGCCTTCTGCTTCATCGACGACGCCGTCGCCGCCACCATCGCCTGCGCCGAATCCCCGGGCACCGCCAACCAGATCGTCAACATCGGCAATCCCGCCGAAGAGGTCTCCATCCGCAGCCTCGTGGAAAAGGTGGCCCGGGTCATGGACCGCGAGGTCGAGATCGAGGAACTCCCCGACACCCCCGGTTCGCCGGCCCGGCGCAGCCCGGACATCGATCGCCTCCAGTCGCTCGCCGGCTATCGGCCCTCCATCGATCTGGAAACCGGTCTCTCGCGGACCTGGGACTGGTACCGCGACCGGCTCGACCAGCGATTCGAGTGACCCGAATCCCCCTATCCATGAAGATTCCCTTTTTCCAGCCCAACATCGATCAGCTCGAGGAGGAGGCCCTGCTGGCCACGTTGCGGAGCGGTTGGATCTCGACCGGCCCGCGGAATGCCGAGCTGGAAAACGCCTTCGCCGCGGCCCACGGCAGCGCGCACGGGGTCGCCGTCTCCAACGGCACCACCGCCCTCCACCTCGCCCTCGTCGTGCACGACATCGGCCCCGGCGACGAGGTCATCGTGCCCTCCCTCTCCTTCGTGGCCACCGCGAGCTGCGTGCTCATGGCCGGGGCCACGCCGGTCTTCGTGGACGTCGTTTCCCTCGATGATTGGACTCTCTGCCCGGAGGCCGCGGCCGAGGCGATCACCCCGCGGACGCGGGCGATCATCACCATGCACTACGGCGGATACGGTTCGGACATGATCGCCCTGCGCGCGCTCGCCGAGCGGCATGACCTGGTGCTGATCGAGGATGCCTGCCACGCCCCGCTCGCCACCCGGCAGGGCATCGCCATGGGCTCGGCCGGGGACGCCGCCTGCTACAGTTTCTACACCAACAAGAACCTGACCACCGCCGAGGGTGGCATGATCCTCCTCTCGGACGAGACCCGGGCCGAACGCGCCCGGTGCCTGCGTTCCCACGGGATGACGACCTCGGCATTCGACCGAGAGAAGGGTCGGCGAGGCTACGACGTGCTGGAGATGGGCTACAACTACCGGCTGGACGATCTCCGGGCGGCCCTCGGTCTGGTCCAACTGCGCAAACTCCCCGAGGAACAGCGCAAGCGGGCGGCAGTCGCCGAACGCTACCGGGAACGCCTGGAGGATGCGCCCCATCTCTCGGTCCCGTTCTCCGGCTACGATGGCAGTCCCTCGCATCACCTCTTCCCCGTGCTTGCCGCCGATGCGAAACACCGGGATGCCCTCGTCGAGCGACTGCAGGAGGCCGGGATCGGCTGTTCCATTCACTACCGTCCCATCCACGAGTTTCGCCCTTTCGCACAATACCTGCGCGCTCCGCTTCCCAAGACAGAAGCC
>JAUIGT010000356.1 GCA_030432615.1 Verrucomicrobiia bacterium | reverse complement strand
TGACCTCCATCGATGCCGAGATGCAGAAGATCGCCGAGGAGGTGCTCGCCGAGAAGGCCAAGCGCGGAGCGATGGTGGTCATGGACGTGCGCACCGGGGACGTGCTGGTGATGGCGTCGTTTCCCCGGTTCAATCCCAACGATTTCATTCCCTCGATCTCTCAGGCCGAGTATGCGGCCCTGCAGAATGATCCGGCCAAGCCCCTCTACCCGCGCGCCTTCCGCGGCGCCTACCCGCCGGCCTCCACCTTCAAAGTGGCGGTGGCCCTGGCGGCGCTGGAGGAGGGCGTCGTCAACGAGTCCACCGTCTATCCCTGTCCCACCAGTTGGTCGGTCGGCGACGTGGTCATGCGCAACTGGAACAAGGATCCGGAGGGCTACATGAACGTCACCGCCGCCCTCATGCGCTCCTGCAACACCTGGTTCTACGAGGTCGGGACGCAGGCGGGCGCGGACGCCGTCACCATGATGGCCCGGCGGCTTGGTATGGGCGAGCAGACCGGATTGCCCCTCAAGGCGGAGGCGGCGGGGATCGTGCCGACCAACCGGTGGTGGCGCCAGAAATACGGCTACTACATGTCGAAGGGCGATCTCGCCAACATCTGCATCGGCCAGGGACAGATCGAGACCAGCCCCATCCAGGTCGCGCGGGCGATGGCGGCGGTGGGCAATCGACAGTACGTGGTCAAGCCGCGCCTGGTGAAGCAGATCCAGGACTACAACAACGCCATCATCCAGGCGGTGCCGGTCGAGGAGCGGAGCGAGCTGGACATCGATCCCTACTACCTCAGCGTGGTGCGCAAGGGCATGGACGACGTCGTCAATGGCGGACGCGGCACGGGGCGCGCGGCGGCCCACGACAAGTTCGACGTCGCCGGCAAGACCGGCACCGGGCAGTGGAAACCCGCCAACGAGCAGAACATCGCGTGGTTCGCCGGATTCGCGCCGGCCGATTACCCGGTCATCTCCTTCGCCGCCATCTACGAGGGCGACCCCGGCGAGGCGGTTGGCGGCGGCAAGAACGCGGCGCCGATCGTGGGCGAATTCCTGAAGCGATACTACGACGAGGAGGAACACCTCGCCGAGATCCAGGAAGCCAGCGACGAGGTGAAGACCCTGCTCGCCGAGGTCGAGCCGGTGGCGGCGGATCGGCCGGCCATCAATTCCATCTTCCGCGATTCCTCCGTCGAGGAGCAGTACCAGGAAAACGAGGAGGAAATGAACCGCGGACAGCAGGCCGACGCCAACCAGGGCGAAAGTTCGATTTCCCGGTTCTTCCGGCGACTTCGGAAGCGCTGAAGATCAGCGGGAAACGGAACCCGCTTTTTTCTCGCGAAGCCTGGGCCGGTCAGGCGGCGGATTCGTCGGAGTTTTCCTTGGATGATTCTTCCGAGGGAACGAGTTCCGGCTCGAAATCCTCGTCGCCCTCCTCGATTTCCTTTCGCCAGCGGCGCGAGATCCAGGGCCGCACGAACCCGTAGGTCAGGTAGGTCAGGAACAGGAAGAAGGGGACGAATTTCCAGAAGTTGATGGCCGAGACGAAGACGAGGATGGCCACGAAGACCCAGGGAAGCGATCGCCGGGTCCGCCAGTTCACGTTCTTGAAGCTGGGATAGCTGAACTCGCTCAGCATCAGGTAGGAAAGCAGCAGCACCAGGGCGAGCAGGACGTAGCGCCAGTAACCGATCTCGCGGTCGCCCTCGTTCAGCCACAGGATGTAGACCGTCAGCGAAGCGATCAGGCCCGCCGCCGCGGGAATCGGGAACCCGATGAAATCCTTGGACCCGTTTTCCGAGTCCTCCTCGGCCAGGCAGTTGAAGCGCGCCAGCCGCATGGCGCCGCAGAGCAGGTAGACGAAGGCGATGGTCCAGGCGAGGCGCTCGTTGAATCCCTCGAGGACGATGTCCATCACCAGCAGGGCGGGGGCGATGCCGAAGGACACGATGTCCGCGATCGAATCGAACTCGCGGCCGAAGAGCGATTCCTGCCCGCGCATCCGGGCGATGCGGCCGTCGAGCGCGTCGAAGAAACAGGCGCCGAGGATGAATCCGATGGCGGTGTAGTAGGTCTGCGCGCTCGGATCGGGAACTTTCATTCCCTGGAAGATGAAAAAGATGGCGCTGAAACCGCAGGCAAGGTTGCCGGCCGTCATCAGGTTGGGCAGCAGGTAGACCTTGGGCGTGCGCCAGGGCTGGGGAGTCTTGATGGGCATGACGGCGGAAAAGGTAAACCCAAATCGAACGAATGACAGGTCGAACCAGGGAGCGGGGCGGGTAGGGTGTGTGGACAAACTGGCGGACCACTCGGCGCGAGTCCGTTTTTCTTCTGGCAAGGCGCGCTGAGCGGCGTTGGGCGAGCCCAACAGAGCGAAGCGGAACGCGGCCAGAGGGAAAAGGGGCCGCGTTTTCCCAAGCCTCGCCGCGCGCGGCGCTGAATCATCTCGATTCTCCCCAAATCCGAGTGGTTCGGGAATTTGTCCATACACCCTAGCCTTGTCAGGAGCGGTTTCCCCGCAGCCCCGAGACCAGGGTGGAGATGAAGACGGCGAGGTAGAGGGTGCCCGTGACCGCTTCGAGGGCGGAGAGAATGCGGGTCCGCGGGGTGACCGGGGAGATGTCGCCGTAGCCGAGCGTCGAGAGCGTGACGAGGCTGAAATAGAGCAGGCTGCCGTCGTCCGGAGAGATCGATCCGCCGTTGCCGCTCACGAATCCGCCCGGCGAGAGCAGCTCGTGAATCTTGTAGGCGTTGGCCCAGAGGAGGCCGAGGATGAGATAGCCGCAGACGCCCGCGAAGATCCGATCGAGCGCGGTGGCGCCGTGTTCCAGCAGCGAGAACCGGAACACCAGGTAGATCAGGAGCAACTGGATCCCGAGCCCAAGGAGGGCATTGACCACCTCCAGGGAGGAAGGGGCGGCGAAGAACTGGAGGCCCACCCCGAAGAAGAAGGCGGGAAGTGCCAGGGCGAGGTAGGCGGTCAGCCAGCGGCGCCGGGCACCGATCAGCCAGCCGGCCACGCAGAACACCGCCATGTAGAAAGGGCCTGAAAGCAGGGAGAGGACCGGTCCATCCCCGCTGTCGGAAGAAGTCAGGATGACGGCGACGAGGGCCACGAGCAGGATCAGCGAACGCAGTTGTTCGCCGGCCGCGTTTCTTCGGAAGAGGGTCATGGTCTGAAAGTTGAGTGAATCATTGTGCGGTCACCTCTCCCGACGGTTTCCGAAAGGGGGAGAAGAATTCCGGGATCAAGCGGCCTGGTTGGGCTTTTTCCGCTTTGCAACCTGCCATCCTTCGGCAAGATACGGGAGCCTTTTCATGAAACACGAAATCATTTCGTGCCTCGGGGGAATCGTTGCGGTTCTCACGATGGCACTTTCAGGCTGCGTCACCGTTGGCGTGGACTACCGGAAACCCGATTCCGAGGTTCCCGACGCGTGGACCCGTGCCCTCGTCGAGGACCTGGACAGCGGGAAATCCAGCCTCGAACGGTGGTGGGAAGGATTCCACGATCCCACGCTGAATCAGCTTATCGATCGCACCCGGGAATCGAATCCCGACCTGGCGCTTGCCCTGGAGCGGGTGACCGAGGCCCGGGCGCTGCGTGGAATCGCGCTCAGCCAGGGACTCCCCCAGGCGAACGCCAGCGGGAGCTATTCCCGGAACCGGGCCAGCGAGAGCCTGCTGGCGCCGGCACCGCCGGAGAATCCCTCGAATTTCTACAACGCCGGTTTCGACGCCGGCTGGGAAATCGATGTCTTCGGCGGCATCCGTCGTTCCGTCGAATCGGCGGAGGCCAGCATCGGAGCTGCGGAGGAGGGCTACCGCGACGTTTTGGTGACGCTCTTCGCCGAGACGGCGCTGAATTACATCGAATACCGCACCATCGAGGAGCGGATTCGCGTGGCCGAGAGCAACATCGCCTCGCAGCGGGAATCGGTCGAGCTGACCCAGAACCGTCTCGACAACGGCCTCGTTCCCCGGATCGATGTCACCCAGGCGGAAACCAACCTCGCCATCTCCGAGTCCCTCCTGCCGGCGCTTCGTTCCCAGCTGGTCTTCGCGAAAAACCGGCTGGCCACGCTGACCGGTGGATTCCCCGGATCGGTCGACAAGCTGCTCGCGCGCACCCGTCCCATTCCCTTGCCGCGCTCGGGTTATTCGGCGGGACTCCCGGCCGACCTGCTCCGGGCCCGGCCCGACGTGCGCCGCGCCGAGCGGGAACTGGCGGCCCAGACCGCCGCCATCGGGATCGCCGAGGCCGATTTCTACCCGCGTTTCACCCTGTTCGGCGATTTCAGTCTCCAGGCGGCCAACAGCGGGGAATTCTTCGACAGCCGTAGCGGCGCCTATTCCTTCGGCCCGGCTTTCCAGTGGCAGATCTTCAGCGCCGGGCGCATTCGCAACGCGGTCCTGGCGGAGGAAAGTCGGACCCGGCAGGCGCTGAATCGATACGAAAGCACGGTCCTGCTCGCGGTGGAGGAGGTCGAGACCTCGATGGCCTCGGTCGCCTACGAGCGGGACCGGCAGGAAGACCTGTCGCGGGCGGTGGGATCGGCCACGGAGACGGTCGATCTCATCAAGGACAATTACGAGAACGGTCTCGTGAATTTTCAGAACGTGCTCGATGCCGAGCGCACCAAGTTCAATGTCGAGGACGACCAGGTGGTCAGCCGCGGCCAGATCGCGAAGAATTACATTACCCTCTACAAGGCGCTCGGAGGTGGGACGGAAATGGAACTGATTCCGCCCCCGACCGAGGAGCCGTTGCCCACCGAAGACGACGAAGTCGAACCGGAACCGGAATCATGAACACGTCCCCGCCTTTCCCGCCGCCGTTCCGTCTTGCCGGCGGAATCCTCGGTCTGCTCGTGGCCCTCACGGGGGCCGGTTGTGGCGAACGCAACACCTTCGTGCCGCCGCCGCCGCCGCAGGTGGACGTGGTCAATCCCGAGATCGGTGATGTCACCGTCTACGTCGAGTTTCCCGGCCGGACCGACGCCTTTTCCCGGGCCGAGATCCGGGCGCGGGTGAAGGGGTTCCTGAAAGCGCGGAACTACGATCCCGGGAAGTATGTGAAGGAAGGCGACCTGCTCTTCGAGATCGAGCCCGAGGAGTTCGAGGCCGCCGTGCTGGCCGCCGAAGGACAACTCAAGGCCGCCGAGGCCCAGCAGGGCATCGCCGATACCAATCTCGCCCGCCGCAAGCAGGCGTCGCAAAGCGGGGCGGTGTCCAAGATCGACGTGGAAAGTGCCGAGGCCGAAGCCAAGGCCGCCGCCGCCCAGGTGGAAGTGGCCCGGGCCGCCCTCGCCGACGCCAGGCGCGCGCTCACCTACACCCGGGTGCAATCGCCGATCAACGGACGGGCTTCGGATTCCTTCGTCGATGTCGGCAACCTGGTGGGAGCCGACGGTCCCACGCTCCTCACCACCGTGGTCCAGGACGATCCCATTTTCGTTCGGTTCGAGGGCAACGAACGCGACGCGCTGGACAAGCTGGAGAATCGCCCCAAGGACGGTCGACCGGGATACACGGACGATTTCAAGGGGGTGAAAGTCCGGCTCACCCTCTCCGACGGGCGCATCTACGAACAGTCCGGTCAGATGGATTTCATCGACAACGAGGTCGATCCCGCCACGGGAACGATCAAGGCGCGGGCGGTGTTCCCCAATCCCGACGCCTCCCTGGCCTCGGGCCTCTTCGTTCGCGTCGGCCTGCCGGAGACCATCGAGAACGCCATCACCGTTCCCGCAGCGGCGGTGCAGCGCGACCTCGGGGGCGATTTCGTCGTCGTGGTCGGTGAGGGAAACATCGCCCAGCGGCGTCCGGTGAAGCCGACCCGATTCCAGGTCGAGGGCAAGGCGGTCATCGCCTCGGGACTCACCGCCGAGGACCGGGTGGTCGTCAGCAACCTGCAGCGGGCCCGGCCCGGAGTGGAGGTGAACCCGGTCGCCCCCGGCGCGCAGAAACCGGCCGGTGCCGAGGCGGAAAAGCCTGCCCCGGAGGAAGCAGGCGATTCGGCCGCGAAACCCGAAGCCTGACCACCGCCGTCCACCGAACGTCCCGCGAAGCCCCAGCCCAGGCCCGGAACCCATGTTCAGCATCTTCTTCATCCGCCGCCCGGTTTTCGCCGCGGTCATCTCCATCGTGACCGTGGTCGTCGGCCTGGTGGCGCTGACCGTGTTGCCGATCTCGCGGTATCCGGAAATCGCGCCGCCGACCGTGAAGATCAGCGCGGTCTATCCCGGGGCCGACGCCCGCACCGTGGCCGACACGGTGGCCACCCCCATCGAGCAGGAGGTCAACGGCGTCGAGGGCATGATCTACATGTCCAGCGTCAGTGCCAACGACGGCAGCATGAACCTGACCGTCACCTTCCAGCCGGGCACCGACCTCGACACCGCCAACGTCCTTACCCAGAACCGGGTGGCCGTGGCCGAGGCCCGCCTGCCGGAGGAGGTGAAGCGCACCGGGGTGACGGTGAAGAAGCAATCGACCGACGTGGTCATGTACATCGGATTCTTCTCGCCCGACGGCACCTACGACGACCAGTACCTGAGCAACTTCGTCAACCTGCGGATCAAGGACGAACTGGCCCGCGTCACCGATGTCGGCAACGTCCAGGTTTTCGGGGCCGGGCAGTTCAGCATGCGGATCTGGCTCGATCCGGAACGACTGGAAACCTACGGCCTCTCCGCCTCGGATGTCATCGGCGCCAT
>JAUIGT010000355.1 GCA_030432615.1 Verrucomicrobiia bacterium | reverse complement strand
CGACGTCAGCGATGCCTGGGGATTCGCCGAGCCGACCCTCAGCTACGGCTCCGCCACCGGTGATCTCGATGGCGACGGCGACCTCGACCTCGTCGTCTGCAATGCCGACGGCTCCGCCACGCTCTACCGCAATCGTTCCACCGGCAATCGGGTCCGGCTGCGGCTCCGGGGCGAAAAAAGCAACACCTGGGGCATCGGCGCCGAGGTCATCGCCGCCGTCGGTGGCAAGGCCCAGATGCGGCAGTTGTATCCGCAATCCGGGTTCATCGGCTCGGACGAACCGGTCGTGCACTTCGGTATCGGCGACGCGGAAAAGATCGATCGACTCACGATTCGCTGGCCCAGCGGCGCCGTGGAAACGCTCGAGGATCTCCAGGCCAACCACGAGTACACCGTCACCGAGGCCATCAGCCTCATTCCCCCGTTGATGCGCGCCCGCCGCGCCGTGCCGATGTTCGCCGGCTCGAGCCTGTTTCGCGGTGTCGGCCGTGCCGAGGGCAGTAGTAGCGAGGTCCCGCAGCCGCTCGCTCCGCCCGTCCTGAGCCGGCTCGGTCCCGGCATGGCGTGGGCCGATCTGGACGGCGACGGCAAGGCCGAATGCTACCTCGGCGGTCCCCGCGGCAGCGCCGCCAAGCTGATCAGCCAATCGCAACCGGTCGCCATGATCAAGCAGCCCTTCGACGAGGACGCGAACAGTGAAGACCTCGGCGCGGTTTTCTTCGATGCCGACAACGACGGCGACCTTGACCTGTATGTCGTCTCCGGAGGACCCGAAGCCGCCCCCGAGTCGGAACTGCTGCGCGACCGGCTTTACCTCAACGAAAAGCTGCGGTTTCAGAAAGCCCCGGCCGAGAACCTGCCCGACCTGCGCGACAGCGGCGGTCCGGTGGCGGCGGCGGACTTCGATCGCGATGGCGACGTCGATCTCTTCGTCGGCGGTCGCCTCGTTCCCGGTGCCTACCCCACCGCGCCCAAGAGCCGGTTGCTGGTCAATGACGGCAAGGCGGTCTTCGACCACCGCCAGGGCGAAACCGCCGCGCCCGGCCTGACGGAAAGCGGCATGGTCACCAGCGCTCTCTGGACCGACTTCGACGGCGACGGATGGCTCGATCTTCTTCTCACCCGTGACTGGGGCGCCATCGCCGTCTGGAAAAACGACAACGGCAAGCTGACCGACATCAGCGCCCAGGCCGGCACCGCGGAACTGCTGGGACGCTGGAACGGGATCGCCGGGGCCGATCTCGATCAGGATGGCGATTTCGACTACGTGGTCACCAACCTCGGTCTCAACACCGGCCAACTCGCCAGAGTGGACCAACCGCTGCCGATCTTCCACGGCGACCTGCTGGAGGATGACAGTCCCCTGCTCCTGGAAACGACCCGCGATTCCCTGTCCGGGAAGTTGTTGCCGCGCTACGACTTCGAAATCTGGAAGGCGGCCGTTCCCTCCTTCGCCGACACCTATCCCGACAGCCGCGCGTTCGCCGCGGCGGCGGTCGGCCTCGACGGCGCCTTTCCCGCCGAGCGACGGAACGGTGCCCTCCGCCTCGAGGTCAACACCCTCGAGTCCGGCATGCTGCTGAACGACGGCGCCGGGCGTTTCACCTTCCGTCCGCTTCCCCGCCTCGCCCAGACGGCGCCCGCTTTCGGCGTTCAACTCACCGACGTGAATGCCGACGGACGCACCGATTGCTACCTGGTGCAGAATCGCAGCCGGGCTTCCCTCGCCGCCGGCCCCGGCGACAGCGGCACCAGCCTTCTCCTCCTGGGAACGGGGAATCCCGAGCGGCCGCTCCAACCCGTGTGGCCGGACGAGAGCGGCCTCGTCGTTTTCGCGCCCTCGCGCAGCCTGGCCGTGACCGACTTGGACGACGACGACCGGCCCGATCTCGTCGTCGCAATGAACGAGGCGGATCCGGTCGCCTTCTTCAACAAGATCGAATCGCCCCGGCGCCAACCTTTGAAAGTGTCGCTTCGCCATCCGGACCATCAACCCGCCGGCGCCCGGGTCACCGTCCGCGCGGAGGGCGTACCCGACCAGGTGGCCGAATACCACGCCGGCGGTGGATACCTCACCCAGTCACCGCCGGTGCTCTTTTTCAGCGCTCCCCGAGAGGAAGGCGCCTCCGCCAAGGTGACCATCCAGTGGCCCGACGGCGAGACCACCGAGCGCACCGTGTATTTCGAGTGATTCAACGAGGCAACAGGGTCGGGTGCGCGTGCCAACCCTGTCCGGTCCTTTGTCGGCCCGGGAGGTTCAGACCTCCGAACCGGTCTCCTGTTCCTCGATCTCGACGGAAATCTTCAGCTCGTTCTTGATTGCCGCCGCCATCGCCAGGTTGCGAATGGCGCTGATGGTGCCACCTCCGCGGCCGATGACGCGGCCGACATCGTCGGGATGAAGCCGGATCCGATACTCGTGCCGGTTGCCACGCAGATCGTGAAGAACGCTGGCGGACTCCGGGTGATCGATCCGCTGGGCGACGACGTATTCGAGGAATTCCTGGATGGCGAGAGGCGCTTCCATGAGAGAGGACGAGTCGGGGTGATTTCTTTCCGGCAACCCGGAAGACCTCCACTCCACCAGAAACCGCTCCCGGAGGCAAGGTCAACCCGCCGGTCACGAAGCCGAAAACCGTACACGCAGAAGGCCGGGCATCGCGGCCCGGCCAGTCTGAATCGGGGAGGAAAACACGACCCGCTCCGGGCGGGCGATCCCTCAGCTGTCGGCGGCGGTCGCGCGCGCCTTGCGGATGAGAGACTTCACCGTGTCGGACGGCTGGGCACCCTTGCCGAGCCATTCGTCGACCTTTTCCAGGTCCAGGTTGCAGTTCCCTTCGCCATCCTTCATGGGATCGTAGTTGCCCACGATCTCGATGAAACGGCCTTCTTTCCGCGCGCGGCTGTCCGCCACCACGATTCGGTAGTAAGGGCGATCCTTGGTGCCCTCTCGTCTGAGTCTGATTTTAACCATCGGCTTGCTTTCAAATACCGCCTGTTCGGCGGGGGTGAGATTACTACGCTCCTTTTTCGCAAAATCAAGCGCACAAACACCGGGTTTCGAGCCCGTTTTTCGCGGTTTTTGGGCATTTTTTCCCCGGGAACCGAAAAAAGCGAAAGAATCTCCTTGCCGAAACTAGTTTCATGAATTTCTGTCAAAACAGAAATCAAAGAAATGGAAGAGCTGCCACCAGTCACCCGCAAGTTCATCCTCCACTGGGGAGAGATGGGCACGCGCTGGGGCATCAATCGAACCGTGGCCCAGATCCACGCGCTGCTCTTCACCTCGGACCGACCGCTCAACGCCGAAGACATCTGCGCCGCGCTCGGAGTGGCCCGGTCGAATGTCAGCAACAGCCTCAAGGAACTGCAGAACTGGGGCATCGTCCGGGTCGTCCACCTCTCCGGCGACCGACGTGATCATTTCGAGTCGATACAGGACGTCTGGGAAATGTTTCGCGTCATCGCGGCCGAGCGGAAACGACGCGAGATCGATCCCACGCTCAGCATCCTGCGGGAATGCCTCGACGATCCCGAAGCCGGAGACGCTCCCGGCGAGGTTCACGCCCGCGAGCGCATGGGCGACCTTCTCGAATTCTTCGAACTGGCCACCCAGTTCTACGAGCAGATCAATCGTCTCCCGACCAAGTCGGCGGTGAAGGCGTTTCGCATGGGCGACAAACTCGTCCGCGCCGTCGGCCTGGCCTCGCCCGATTCCGGGAAAGACCGGAACGACTCCGGTTCCGCTTCGGATTCCTGATTCTCCGTATCTCCCCGACCCTGCCTCGCCCGATTTTGCCCCTTAATTTCTCTTTTTACAGAAATGCCTGACATGAATGCCAAAACAAAAACCCAAGGCCGTCTTTACTACGATGCCACCTGCGTTCTCTGTCGCACCGGGGTCGCTCGACTGCGGCCGTTCCTCGAACCGCGCGGGGTTGCCTTCGTTCCTTTCGAAGACGGGGCCGCCGAACCCGAGATGAAACTCCGCTGGCACGATGGCCGGGAGTTCGGAGGCGGCGACGCCGGCCTCTTTCTCGCGGGTCTTGTCTGGTGGACCCGGCCGATTCACTGGCTGGGCCGGCTGCCGGGCGTGGCACCGCTCGTCCGCTTTCTCTACCGCCAGGTCGCGGCCCGACGGCACTGTTTCAACGGCACCTGCCGGGTGGACTGACTGACCCGCTTCAAAACCTCCTCGTCATGAAACGCCCGGGTCCGCATCGTCTCGCCATCGGATGGATCGTCACCCTGCTGCTGGTGACGACCGCTGCCCTGCTGTCCGAGCGTCTTTTTCCCGCGGCCGCCGGCACCGATCCCTGGTGGCGCATGTGGTCGATCGCCTTCGCCAGTTGGCTCGGGTTCAAATTCCTGGCCGTCTTTCCCTCTCAATGCCGCCCCCGCCCCGCGTTCCTGTTCTGGCCGGGCATGGATGCCGCGCATTTCGAAACGACAGGGCCGGAACCGTTGCCGGCCTCGACGCCGGCCCTTCCGATTCTCCTCGCTTTCCTCGCCGGAACCGGACTGCTCCTGATTGCCCGCACCGCCACCAGCCCAATTACCCAGGGCCTTCTCGGGATGGCCGCGCTCGTGGCGCTCCTTCATTTCGGTGGCTTCGCCGTGCTCGCCAACGCCTGGAATCGGCTCGGAATGGCCGCCGTTCCCTTGATGCGCGAACCGTGGAAGGCCGATGGGCTCGTCGATTTCTGGGGCGCCCGGTGGAATCGCGGGTTCAGCGACATCGCCCGCTTCGCCGTGTTTCGCCCCCTGGTCCGGAGATTCGGACCGCTCGCGGGAACCCTGGCCGGATTTCTCCTCTCGGGGCTCGCCCACGAGATCGTCATCTCGCTGCCCGCGCGGGCGGGCTGGGGACTGCCGACGCTGTATTTCCTGATCCAGGGCGGCGGCGTCCTCGCCGAGCGACGCTGGCTCGGAACCGCTCCCGGAGCCCGACGCGTCCTCGCCTGGTTCCTGATCCTCGCTCCCGCGCCGCTGCTCTTTCACCCGTCCTTTCTCGAGCGCGTCATCGCTCCCTTCATCCAAGCCACCATCCAACCATGAATACCACCCTTCTCGCCCTCTACCTCGGCGGCGCGATCCATTTCGCGATTCTCACCGCCAGCGCCCTGACCCCTCGCGCACTCGACTGGCGCACCACTCTCGCCCCGTTGCCGAAGCTCCTGCGCCAGATGTTCTGGGTCTATGGGATCTTCATCGTGATCACCATCATCGCCTTCGGCGTGCTCACTTTCCTGAACGCGCCCGCCATGGCCGCGGGGGAACCGGTTGCCCGCAGTCTCGCGATCTTCATCGCTGTCTTCTGGACAGCCCGACTCGTGGTCCAGTTCTTCGTCTTCGATGCCCGCCCCTACCTGACGCGAGCCCTCTACCGAATCGGCTATCACCTCCTCACTGTCGCCTTCCTCACCCTCGTCGGAATCTATGGCGGAGTCGGTCTCGGTCTTTTCTGAAAACGCCTTCCGCTCCCTTTCCGCCATGAAACCAAAACGCAAACTCATCCTCGCCGGCGGCAGCGGTTTCCTCGGCCGCACCCTCGCCCGCTGGTTCGCCCCCGAGACCACCGAGGTCGTCATCCTCACTCGCCATCCTCACCAAGCGATTCCTCCCACCCGGACCGTTGCCTGGAATGGACGTGAACTCGGTGCCTGGTGCGGGGAACTCGAAGGCGCGACCGCCGTGATCAATCTCGCTGGCCGCTCGGTCAACTGTCGCTACCACGCCCGAAACCGGCGACAGATGCTCGCGTCGCGCATCGACAGCACCACGATCCTCGGCAAGGCGATCTGCCGGTGCAAAGACCCGCCGTCGGTCTGGTTGAATTCGAGCACCGCCACCATCTATCGCCACACCTACGGCGATGCCCACGATGAGCACGGAGAAATCGGCGCGACTCCGGAAGCCAAGGACGCCTTCTCGATCGAAATCGCCACCGCCTGGGAGCGGGCCTTTCGTGAGGCCGGCCCCCTTCCCGCCACCCGCCAGGTCGTTCTCCGCACCGCCATGGTGCTGGGCACAGAAAAAGGCGGCGTCTACGAAGTGCTGCGACGCCTGGTCCGGCTGCGACTCGGCGGACGCATGGGCAGCGGACGCCAGTTCGTCTCGTGGATCCATGCCGAGGATTTCTGCCGGGCGATCGCGTGGCTGATCGATCAGCCGACCAGCGAGGGCGTCTACAACCTGGCCGCGCCGCTTCCCGAGACCAACGCCGACACCATGCGCGCCATCCGCGAGAGCGAAGGAATCGCGATCGGACTGCCGGCCACGACCTGGATGCTGGAAATCGGCGCCTTCCTGCTCCGCACCGAGACCGAACTCATTCTCAAGAGTCGGCGCGTCGTGCCCACCCGTCTCCTCGACGAAGGCTTCCCCTTTCACTACCCGACTCTCCCCGAAGCCCTCGCCCACCTGAAAACTGAAAACTGAAAACCTCGCCATGACCACCCTGCTCATCCTCGCCGCCCTCGGCCAACTGGCCATCGCCCTGCTCAACCTCCGGCTCGATCGCCTGCTGCACTGGCAGAACGATCTCGCCGCGTTGCCATTGCTCCTACGGGAAGTCTTCACCGTGCACAAGTGGTTCATCACCCTGACCCTCTTCCTCTTCGGCATTCTCACCCTGCGATTCGCCCCCGACTTCGCCGGGAACGCCCATCCCATCGCCGCCTGGCTCGCCGCCGGCATCGGTCTCTTCTGGGCCATCCGGACCGGC
>JAUIGT010000354.1 GCA_030432615.1 Verrucomicrobiia bacterium | reverse complement strand
GTTGGCGGGACCGAACGATTCCTGGAAGAAAGTGAACCCGTGATAGCGCATGGGCTCGTTCATCTTGATCTCCACCGGCTTCTCGCTTTCACCCTCCACGCGGGTGATGCGGCTCTCGTAGTTCCGCGCCATGCTGACGCCCGGGTGACGCTCGAAGATGAACTTGTCGAGCCGGATCTCGAACGGCACCTTCCAGTTCTTCTTCACCATGCGCGCGGCGAAACGCTGTCCGTCCATCTCGAACGCGAAGGCCATCGGAGTCTCCTCGGGATCGAAATTCGCCGATCGGGCGGAGAGGAAGGTCTTCACCGGTTCGGCATCTCCGCTCTTCGGGCGAAAAGTGGCCACCACCGCCGGCAGGTTCTGCTCCGCCTCCTTCGAGGGCCTCTGCGAAAGCAACTTGTAGCCGCCGATCTCCGGACCTGTCGCGTCCTTCGCCACCGGCGCCGAAACCGGCACGGGAATGGCGTTGCGCCGGAAACCTTCCAGCACCACATCGAAGGGCAGCTCGGCCGATTGGAATTCGCGATCGCGGTCGGACTCGATGGTCTCGATGTCCTCCGGGGGAATGACCAGCGCTTTCTCCCCCTTGCCCTCCCCGTCGAGCGGGATGATCTCGACCTGATACTGGCGATAGCTCTCCACCCGGTCGGACATCTGCCCCTCGTAGAGCGCCATGTAGCCCTCCCGGTTGAAGGCGAAGGTCACCCACCCGCTCACCAGCAGGAAGATCATGCCGAAGTGAGCCACCAGCATGCCCACCCCCTTGGAGCGTTTCTTCACCTTGATGATGGCGCCGACGACGAGGTTGATGGTCAGGAGCAGCATCAGGAGCAGGCCTCCCGGCAGGGGAATGCGGAGACCGGCCAGCCAATCCGGCAGGGGCATGCCGTCGCCGAGGCGGTGCATGATGAAGGCGGAATGGAAATATTTCTGCTTGGCGGCGAAAAGCCCGTGATCGACTTGGTAGAGCGTCCCGAAGAGGGTGACGATGGTCATGAAAACCAGCACCCACATCGCCAGGAAGTAGGACGAGAACACCTTGTAGAAGAGACGCGGAAATTTTCGAAACTCGAAGTCTTCGGCCGAGAGTTTGCTCATGGGACTGGGGGACGGATGGGAAAGATTTGGACGGCATCGGCGGCGCGGACATTCACCCGCGGGAACACCGCTGACTCACGTTTTGGGCTGCAGGGAGGCGCAGAATTGATCGAAATTGGCTTCGTTGGCGGCCACCAGGTCGGCGGGGCCCGTCATCTTGACGAAGACGGCTCCGGCCTCCGAAGTGAGGATCACGCCGAGAAGCCGATAATCTTTCTTGGTCTCGGCGGCACCCATGCCACTGAAATCGCCGGTCACGTCGATGAACGTTCCCTCCAGGCCGAACAGGGACTTCGAAGGCAGGGCCGCGACCTCCTCCTCGGAAAGAGGCTCCTGTCCCATCTGGCCGCGCCAGCGATTCACATTGGCCACGAGACCACCACCGGCGCCCGGCAGGCGGCTGAGATAGCATTCCCCTTCCCCGTTCTCGCCGAAGGAGAAGCTCAAGTCGCGCATCGGCAGCCCCGTCTGGCGCGACCATCCCTCCGGGGTATTCCAGGTGAAGGGCAATTCGTCGGCGCTGTCGGCCTTCCCGGTGTTGCCCCCGCCGTTGGCCATCTGGGAGGGCATGCGGAAGCGTTCCGCGGGAGAGTCGACGATGCGAATCTCCTGATCGCCGCCCGAGAGTTCCCGGACTTCGGTGATCTCCCGGGGACCGGACGAATCGGAGCAGGAGGACATCAGGACCGCCATGACCGCGAGGCCGGGCAGAAATCGGAGGTGGGTTTTCATTGAAATCGAACTGCTGGACGGGCTGGTGATCGCACGTTACGACCCTCGCCTTCAACACGGCTCAGCCGGGGGGAAACTTACGCTCGTCGCGCCGCCACAATCGCGCCATGAGCGGAGGACGCAAGGCCCGAAGCCGCGTGAAGCCACGGGTGCCCGCGCCCGGAAAACGAAGGTCGGGCGCGATGGATCAGGCCGCCGGCTTCGCGGGTTTTCCGGCCGGCTTTGGAGCCGGGGGCTGATCCGCCTGGGGCGTTTCCGCCGGCTTTTTCGGGGCGGGCTTGGGAGCGTCCGCCTTCTTCGCCGGCGTCTCCTTCTTTTCCGGCGCCGGCTTGGGAGCATCCGCCTTGGCGGGAGTGGCCGGCTTCTTCTCCGCGGATTTCGTCGCCGGTTTGGCGGGCACCGGCTTCTTTTCGGCCGGCTTGGGGGCTGCCTTCTCGGCCGCGGGCTTGGCTTCGGCCTGCTTGGGCTCCGCGGGCTTGGGCTTGGCGGCTTCCTTGGCCGGCTCGGCCTTCTTTTCCTCGGCCTTGGCCGCTGCCGGCTCGGCGGGAGCGGCGGGCTTCGCCTCGGGCTCCTCGGCGGCCACCAGTTCGGTGCCGATATTCACCTCCAGGCTCATGCTGCGCTGGAAGGCGCGCGCTTCCGCGGGATCGACCTTGGTCTGCCAGAGGTAGAGCTTGCGGAGATTCCGCGCGTTGGCGAGCGGCTCGAAGATGGCGTCGGTCACCTCGGTCCCGTAGAGGTTGAGGTATTCGAGTTTCGACAGCCCGGCCAGCTTGGCGATGCCCTCGTCGGTCACCCTGGTGTTTTCCAGGTGGAGCCGTTCCAGGTTCCGCATCCGGGCCACCGAAGCCATGCCGGCATCACCGACCTGGCTCCGCCCGACATCGAGCCAGACCACCTGTTCGGCGACCGGTTCGAGCAGGGCGACCTGTTCGTCGCCGAATTCCTTGGAGGCGTTGACCACGTTGACCTTGAGCCGGTCGTCCTCGGCGGAAATCGGCATGACCGAGAAATTGAAATGTTCGGCGGCGGCGAGCACCTCGTTCATTCGATCCTCCCGCTCTTCCGGGGTCAACAGGTCCCACTCGCTGATCGGTTCGGCACTCCCGGCGATGGCGGCGGCGGCTTCCTCGTCACCGGCGAGGGCGGCATCGATGGCGAGCAGTTTCGCCGTCATGGTGTCGTCGGCCTGGAGATCCGCGACCGTGGCATCAGCCTTGGCTCCCTGGTCGATCCACCAGCGCACCACCGCGATCTCTTCCGGCGTCATCGGATCCTTGCCATCCGGCGGCATGAAATCGTCGTCGTCGCTCGGCAGGACCACGCGGTAGATGAGCTCGCTGGCCTCCGAATCCCCGGGCTCCACGTTCGGGTAATCCGCGCCCTCGGCCCCCGCCATCATGAAATCGAAGGAATCGAGCCGGAGCTTGCCCTTGGACTTGTTCTCGTTGTGGCACTCGGTGCACTTGGCCTCCATGATGGGGAGGACGAAATCGGTGAACACCACCTTGTCGACGAGCGGCACCTCCTCGGCCTCCGCGGCGGCCACCTCGGGACCCGCCTCCGGTTCCGCGGGTTCCTGCTCACCCATTCCGAACATCATCACCGGCTTCAACGGCTCCGGCGCATACTTGGCGAGGTAGTTCGGCCCGTGCACCAGCGCGCCCCCGTAATGTCCCGCCACGCTGACCACCAGGAGCGACGCGATAAGCAGGACGCTGTAGATGAAACCCGGTCCACGGAGACGCACCATGAGCGTGAGAATCGCCAGCGCTCCGAAAGCCAGTCCCGACCAGAGGTGGCGCTCCATCAGGAGACTGTCATCCGGTTCCCCCGTCATCAGCAGGTAGCCCAGGATCGTGGCCGCCACGCTCGAGAGCGCCACCAGCCAGAGAACGGTCGGCACCGCCGCCCTGAGCGCTTCCTTGCCCTTGGCCCGACCGAGCAGTTCCAGGATCGGCACGATCAGCAGCAATCCGATGGGCGCATGAACGATCAACGGATGGAAACGGCCGAAAAAGAGCCACCACTGGCTGACGGTATCCTCCTCACCGGGCCGGTAGTACCATAGGGCGGCGAGGGCCGCCACCCAGACCAAGCCGATGAAAAAGGCCAACAGCGGAAAACGGGACTTCTTTTCTTCTTCCAGGGAATAATCGCTCATGACGTCGTAGAGAAAGGGAAAGGGGCGCGCCCACCTGACACGAAAAGCCGCCGGGGCGCGGGAAAACCGTCGCTGTCGGCCTAATCAGCGACAATGCGCGCAAACACGTAGCGACTGATCGCGTGAGTCCGGGTGGCCCGGAATTTCACCCGATCCGGGCGGCCCGGCGCTTGGCCACGGCGCGGCGCACCAGTTCGTCGGCGATGACTCCCACCAGCAGCACGGCCCCAATCATGAGGTATTCCATGCTCTGCTGACGCGGAAAGACGATGGTGATCATCTGGCGCAGCAACTGGATCAGTGCGGTGCCGATGACCACGCCCGCGATCGTCCCCGTGCCACCGCGCAAGCTGCATCCTCCCAGCACCGCCGCCGCGATGGCGAACAGTTCGAAGAAATTTCCGGCGGTGGCCGGCTGCTCGAGACCGACCTCCAGGATGTGGAGCAGGCCGGCGAAACCGGCCAGCACCGAGCAGATGACGTAGGCGAGAATGGTCAGAGCGGTCGTCCGGACCCCACTCAGACGCGCCGCTTCCTCGTTGTTGCCCAGGGCCATGAGATGGCGGCCGGCAACGGTCTTGTTGAGAAAAATGGCCGCGATCACCGCCACCACCAGCATGAGCACGAAGGGAACCGGCATCTGGAACCCCTCCACGAAAGGAACCGGGATCTCCCCCTTCGAGAGCTGCCGCAGCCCGGTGAATTCCGTGCCGAAGCCGGCGGTCTGGTCCTGGGTGAATCCGCGGGTGATGCCGCGATACATGAGCAGTCCGCAGAGCGTGACCACGAAGGGCGGGAGATTCAATTTCGTGATCAGGGTCCCGTGAAAAAGCCCGATGGCGGCGGAAACCAGCAGCGCCATCGAGAGCGTCAGCCAGATCGGCCAGCCCACATCCGTCAGCAGCCACGCGACGCCGACGCCGATCAGGCAGACCATGGAGCCGAGCGAGAGATCGATCCCGCCGGTGATGATGACGAAGGCCACCCCGATCCCGAGAATCCCGATCGGAGCCACCCGCCGCAGCAGGTTTTCCTGGGTGAAACCGGACAGGAACTCCGCCCCCTCGTTCGCCGCCATCACCGCAGTGGCGATGTAGACGAGGATGAAAAGGACGAGAATGCCGAGGATGCGTTTCATCGAAGAGGGTTGGCTGTCGAAGTCAAGAGGGTCGAATGCTCACGCGGCCGCCGCCTTGGCGCCGCCGGTGGCCAGGCGCATGACCGCTTCCTCGCTGAGTTCAGAGCGCTGCAGTTCGCCGGTGAGTCGGCCCTCGTGCATCACGAGGGTGCGGTCGGACATGCCGAGCACCTCCTCCATTTCGCTGGAAACGAAGAGGATGGCGACGCCGTCGCGCGCGAGTTCCTCCATCAGGGCGTAGATTTCCTGCTTGGCGCCGACGTCGATGCCGCGGGTCGGTTCGTCGAGGAGCAGCACCCTGGGTTTCATGGCCAACCACTTGCCGAGCACCACCTTCTGCTGGTTCCCGCCGGAGAGGTAGCGGACCACCTGGCGATCGGTCGGGGTCTTCACCCGCATCTTGCCGATCATCTCTTCGGAAATCTCGCTCTCCTTCTTCAGGTTGAGGAAACCGTGCCGCTGGTCCCGGCTCAGGCTGGCGAGACTGAGGTTCTCGCGGACCGCCATTTCCAGGACCAGCCCCTGCTGTTTCCGATCCTCCGGCGCCAGCGCCAGCCCGGCCTGGATGGCGTCGCGCGGGGAACGAATGTCGACCTTCTGTCCCGCCACCCGCACTTCACCGCCGGCGGAGTGGGTGACGCCGAAGATGGTCTCGATCAGCTCGGTCCGGCCGGCCCCGACCAGCCCGGCCAGTCCGACGATTTCGCCGGCGCGGAGCTGGAAACTCACGGCGTGCTTTGGATGCGCGGGACTCCGCAGGTCCCTCACCTCCAGGGCCATGTCGCCGGCGGCGTGAGGTTCGTGGGGATAGAACTGGGAAAGGTCGCGCCCCACCATGAGGCTGACCATGCGATCGTGCTCGATCTCGTGCCGTTCCAGGTCGCCGGCGTTTTCCCCATCACGGAGCACGGTGACACGATCGGCCAACTCCTTCACCTCCCCGAGCCGGTGGGAGATGTAGATGATGCTGACGCCGCGTTTCCGCAGGTCCTTGATCACCGCGAAAAGGCTTTCCGTTTCCTTCGACGAGAGACTCGAGGTCGGCTCGTCCATGATGAGGATGCGGGCATCGATGGAGAGGGCCTTGGCGATCTCGACCATCTGCTGGCGGCCGATGGTGAGGTTGCCGACGACTTCGCGGGGATCGATTTTCAATCCGACGAGATCGAGAAAACGCCGCGCCTCGGCGTTGATGGTCGCCTCATCGATGAGGCCGAACTTTCGGGGCTCCCGCCCGAGGAAGATGTTGGCGCCGATGCTGAGATTGGTGGCCAGGTTCAGCTCCTGGTGGATGAGCGCGATGCCCCGCTCCATGGCGTCCTGCACCGAGTCGATGCGGACCGCCTCGCCCTCGAGGAGGATCTCCCCGGAGTCGGGAGGCTGCACCCCGGCGAGGATTTTCATCAGCGTGCTCTTGCCCGCTCCGTTCTCCCCGAGGAGGGCGAGGACCTCGCCGCCGTTCAAATGGAATCCGACATCGTGCAGCGCGCGCACCCCGGGGAACTGCTTCCCGATGCCGCGAACTTCGAGGAGAGGCGATTCGTTCCCGCTCATGGCACTCCGGCTCAACTGCCGCGCTTCTCCTTCAGGTCGGCCCAGAAGGACTCGACATTCTCTTTCCGGATCTGCCGGG
>JAUIGT010000353.1 GCA_030432615.1 Verrucomicrobiia bacterium | reverse complement strand
GAGTTTCACCGTGCCGGTTTCGTGGCGGACGTCGGTGCGCTACGAGATCCAGTTCAGCCTCGACCTGGCGACCTGGCACGCGGTGGCCGTGAAGCCGGTCGGTGGCGACTGGGCGTTGAACGCGGAATCCGGTTACCCGAACCAGGCCAACCTCACCCTGGCGGGGCCCCACGCCATCACCGTGTCCGAAACACCCTCGCCGAAGCTCGGTTTCTGGCGGCTGGTGGTCTCCCGGCAGAGCTGATGCCGATCAGCGGGAGAGGTTGTCCGGGATTGATTGGGAAACCTTCTCTACATTCAGCGGGTCGGGGCTGTTCACCTGCCGCTCGATCGTGCCAACCGGCGGTCACGACTCGTCCTCGACCACGTCCTCGCGCCCGTAGAATTTCACTTTTCGCTTCACCTTTTCGCGTCCGTTCTTTTCACGCCAGTCGTTGGTGTCGCGGAGGCTGTAGACGCAGCCGCAGTATTCCTGCTGGTAGAATTCCTCGCGCTTGGAGATCTCGATCATCCGCTGGCTGCCGCCCTGCTTTCTCCAGTTGAAGGTCCAGTAGGTCATCCCGGGATACCGGGCGGCGGCGCGTTCTCCGCAGCCGTTGATCTGGTCCATGTTCTTCCAGCGGGAAATGCCGAGGGTGCTGCTGATGAGGTTGAACCCGTGCTCGGCGGCGTAGTCGGCGGTGACCTCGAAGCGCATGTCGAAGCAGGCGGTGCAGCGGACGCCGCGTTCGGGTTCCCATTCCATGCCCTTGGTCCGGTCGAACCAGTCGCGGGCGTTGTAGTCCCAGTCGATGAATTCCATGCCGAGCTTCTCGGCGTAGCGGATGTTCTCCTGCTTCCGGATCTCGTATTCGTCGCGCGGGTGGATGTTGGGGTTGTAGAAAAAGATGGTGGTCTCGATTCCGGACGCGGCCATGGCGTCCATGACCTCGGCCGCGCAGGGGGCGCAGCAGGAGTGCATGAGGACGCGGTCGGCGCCGTTGGGAGTCTCCAGCACGGGACGCTCGAAGTTTTCGACCGAAAAACGGGCGGGGTCGTCCTTGCGCAGGGGGCGGTTGCTGTCTTGGGCCTGGCTCATGACAGGTGGATGGGTAGGCTTGGGGTGGGCGGGAAACGTTTCCGTGGGACCGATACATTAGCGCAACGAGTCGGCGGCGCGATCACGAAAAACCCGGGCCTTTGCCGACGGCCCGAATCGTCCTCGCTGCTTTGTCCCTTGCGCGATGGGCCGACATGGGGCTGATTTTTGCCCATGTTGCGAACGATCCGGAACGCGCTCTTGCTCGCGCTCTCCCTGGCGGGCGGCGCCTGGGTGTATCATTGGGGTGTCGCCGGCGAGGACCGCTACACGGTCTTCGACCTTCTCCAGGGAAAACCGGCTCCCGCCGCGATTCCCGGAAAGGCGACCGGCACGGAAGCGCTGGAACCGAATCCGGCCGAAGGCGAAAAGAATTCAGAATCGCCCGGCGGGGCGGACGAGACCGGCACCACCGAACCGGATGCGGAAGCGGCGGGAAAAGCCGACGCGACCTCCCGTCCCGGCGGCCCGGTGGCGCTCGACCTGAACAGCACCGAACTGCTTCACCAGGTGAATCTCGCCCTGGCGGATCTGACTGACAAGGTCGTGCCGGCGGTGGTCAGCATCGACACCACGACCACGGTGGAGGTGCCGCGCTACCAGGCGGTCGATCCCTTCGGACTCTTCGGATACCGGCGCTTCAATCAGCGCATGGAGGCCCCCGGGTTGGGGTCCGGGGTGATTGTCTCCGAGGAAGGCCACGTTCTCACCAATCACCACGTGGTCGCGGGGGTCGATGCCATCCGCATCACCCTGCACAGCGGCGATGTCTACGACGCGGAGTGGGTGGGATCCGATCCCGCCGCCGATGTCGCGGTGCTGAAAATCAGCGTTCCCGAAGAGGTCAAGACACCGCCGGAATTGCACCCGCTCGAATTCGGCAACTCGGATGAGGTGCGCGTGGGCGACATGGCCCTGGCGGTCGGCAATCCCTTCGGTCTCAGCGAATCGGTCACCCGCGGGATCATCAGCGCCAAGCAGCGGCGGCTGAGCGACGGCGGCAACGAGTATTTCCAGACCGACGCGGTCATCAATCCGGGCAATTCCGGAGGTCCGCTCATCGACATTCACGGTCGGATCATCGGGATCAACACCGCCATCTTCACCGGGCAGCAGGACGTCCGGGTCTGGCAGGGAATCGGCCTCGCCATTCCCGCCAACGAGGCGCGCGAAGTCTACGAGGCCATCGCGTTCAACAAACCGCTCATCCGCGGCTACCTCGGGCTTTCCCTCGACGACCTCAACGCCGGGCTCGCCCGGGTTCTGCGGTTGCGCACCACGCGCGGCGCGCTCGTCACCCATGTCGATGACGATTCCCCGGCCGACCAGGCCGGGTTGTTGCCGGGAGATTTCATCGTCACGTTCGACGGGGCCGAAGTCACCTCCGCCGAGGACGCCCTCCAACGGATCCGGCGGAAGAAAGCCGGCGCCGATGTGACCATGACCGTCATCCGCAAGGGGGAACCCGTCGATCTCGAGGTCACCGTCACCGAGCGGCCCGACACCACCACCCTGCAACTTCGCAGTGACATCACCGCTTCGGGCCAGAGCATCGCCGAGACGCTGGGACTGGTGGTGCGCGACCTTTCCCCGAGTGAACGGCAGGCCTTCGGTCTCCGGGACGAGCACCCCGCCATCCTGATTTCCGACGTCCAGGCGAGTTCCCAGGCGAACGAGGGGGGGCTGCGGCCGGGCGATCTCATCCACGCCATCAACCGCGATCCCGTGCACAATGTGGCCGAGTTCTACGACCTGCTCGGTTCCCTTCCCAAGAAGCGGAATTCCGTCATCATCCTGACCCGGCAGGGGCGCCGCATCGACGTCTACCTGAACCCTGGCGCCTGAAGCGTGGCGGGCCGCCTTCGGGGGCCCGAAAAGCCGGGCTTTTCCGGTTTCTCCCATCCCGGGATTCTGCTAGGGTTCGCGGATTGATTTTCGGACCGCGCCGACTCCAGGATCGCCGCTTGAAGCGGTGATTATCCGCGGATTGTTTCAACCCATTCGAGTGGTTCGGATAATTGTCCAAACACCTCATTTTCGCCGCACCGTTCCGTCCGCCATGAACAAGAACCAGGCCCTCATCTTCTTCGGGATCATCCTCGCCGGTCTCGGGATCTCCCTCTACACCCTCAACATCTTCGGAGACCGCGTGGAGGAAACCGAAGACGGCGCCGACGGCCGGGACGGCGAGAAGACCGCGGCGGTGGAGACACCCGAGCCCGCTCCGGCTCCCGCGCCGGAACCGGAAACCAAGCCCGATCCGAAGCCCGCTCCCGAGCCCGCTCCGGCCACTCCCGAACCTGCCCCGGCGGAGAAAGTGTATCGTTCCGACGAAGCACTCGCCGGCGCGCTGGTGGATCTCATTCGCGCGCGCGATGTGGAGGGTTTCCTGGAGTTGGCGGGGAAGGAGGGGGTGATCAATCCCGCCATCCGGCCCCAGGTCGAAGGGATTCTCCGGGACGAACAATGGACCCCGCGAGCCGATTCCCCGATCTCGGCCCTCGCGCGGACCCCGGAACTGCACCGGCGCTGGGCCATTCACCTCGAGAAGTCCGGAGACGGAGCGACCACGGATCTCTACGTCGATCTCGGCGAGACCGGTGACCCGTCCTCGTGGGAGGTGAAGAAGATCGCGCTCCCCCTCGATTTTGCGGAGAAGACCGGGCTGCGGCCCGCCGCCGGCGCGATGAAGCCGGGGGAACCGGGTTCACCGACCGCGCCCGGGGCGCCCGGAGCCGATTCCGCCGCGGGAACGGCGGCCATGGCCGCGGGCGGAGCGGTGGAAGCCTCGGATGCGCTCACCGTGGCCTACGCGTTTTCCCAGGCCATGATCGAACGGAATTTCGAGCTGGCGCGGAAACTGACCGATCACGAGCGTGTCACCGACGAGCGGGTCGCCGCGCTCATGATCGCCCTGGAGGAAGGCACCTTTCACCTGCGGGAAGACAAGCCGCTCATCGTCACCCTGGCCCGGGACAACCTGACGTGGGTCATCACCCGGGTCGATTCCGAAGCGGCTTCCTCGGAGTTCGGCGTCCAGATGGGGCGTGCCGAATCCGCCCCGGACTGGAAGATCCACGGCCTCACCTTCTCCAAGTTGATTTCCGCGCTCGCCGACCAGGCCGGGGCCGGCGGAGTGGCCTACGCGCCGATCGTTGCCGACCCGCGGGGAGGGGATTCCCTGGTGCTCTACTTCGAGTTCGACGAGGACGCGGTCAGCGTGCGCTCGTCCCGCCAGCTGCGGATCGTGGCCGACATTCTCCGCGCCGATCCCTCGCGCCGGATCAAGATCAACGGTCACGCCGACGCCCTCGGGACCGACCAGTACAACGAGGGGCTCAGCTCGCGCCGGGCCGAGGCCATTCGCGAGAAGCTGGTCGAGTTCGGCGTCGGCCGCGACCAGGTCGAGATCACCGCGTTCGGGGAAGCCATGCCGCGCCGCCCCAACTTCAATCCCGACGGCACCGACAATCCGGACAACCGTTCCCAGAACCGTCGCGCCGAGGTCTACCTCGATTTCTGAGGCGAGCGGGCCGCTTCGGTCAGGCCTCCTTGAGGCGCTTCCCTTTGAGCCGGAACCGGTCGTCGTAGCGGCCGTGGTTGTGCCGCTGGCAGCAGTCGTAGCAGGCCACCGCCTGGCGGAAACGCCGGACGCGGTGGATCTGGCTGCCGCAGGCGGGGCATTCGTAGACGAGACGCTTCCTCACCCGCCGCGGCTCGAACGGCAGCGTGTGGCAGCGCGATTCGTCGGGAATGCCCAGGTCCACGCAAGCTTGCCGCCACTCCGCGCCATGAGCGGCGATGCGACGGCGTCCGGCCCGATGATAGGCGACGATGTGGGCCAGTTCGTGGCGGAGAGTGCGATCGACCTCGGACCCCACGTCGATCCCTTCCAGGGTCAGCAGGCGTGGATTGAGTTCGATGCGGAACGACTCGTAGAACGCCCGGCCCGCCGCGGTGCGCATCCGCGGGTTCCAGTGAACGGAAACCTTTTTCGCCAATCGCGGCAGCCCGACCTGGGCCACCAGCCGGGAGGCCTGCCGGGTGAGCGCCAGCTCCGTGTGGATCTCCGCCAGCAACTCCCGTCCGGGAGGATGGTGCGCCTCCAGCCGGGGCGACTTGCGGACCCGGTCGGGAAAGGGAGGCGTGCTCATCCGACCGGTGGAGGTGCGGCGGTCGGGGGGCGGTGATGTTTCTCCGGGAGCTGAGAAATCGAACTCGCCGAAGAATTCCAACTGACAGGGAACGCCGGGGTCGGGCATGGATGCGGAGAGGGAGGGGGAAACGAGCGTTGGAGAGATGGTAGCCGATATCGGTGCGTCATGCGCAACCACAAAATCGTTTCCGAGCAGATCCCGTGCCGAAAAAATGGCGTTCGGGGGCTGCGGGGGAGACGCGGCTGGAGCTGATTCTACTCGTTAGTGATCGGCTCGATCGTTTCGCCGGTCGTCTTGTCGATGACCACCAGTCGCTCGCCCTCGGTGCTGACGAAGGAGTGCGGCGGCACGCTTTCCCGCAGGAACACGTTGGCGCCGACGGTCGACTTCGCGCCGATGGTGGTCTTTCCGCCGAGCACGGTGGCGTTGGGGTAGACGACGACGCCGTCCTCGACGTTGGGATGGCGCTTGTTGCCCTTGATGACGCGGCCTTGTTCGTCCTTGGGAAAGTTCCGCGCTCCCAGAGTCACGCCGTGATAGAGCTTCACGTGATTGCCGATCACGCAGGTTTCCCCGATGACCACGCCGGTGCCGTGATCGATGAAGAAATGCGAACCGATGGTGGCGCCGGGGTGGATGTCGATCCCGGTGAGGCTGTGCGCCCACTCCGTCATGATCCGCGGAATCATGGGAATGTCCTCCTCGTAGAGCACCTTGGCGCAGCGCTGGATGGCGATGGTCTCGATGCAGGGATAGGCGAGGAGGATCTCGTCGAAATTCTTGGCCGCGGGATCGCCCTCGTAGGCGGCTTCCACGTCGGTGCGGAGCAGTTCGCGGATGCGGGGCAGTTCCGCCAGGAAACGGCAGGTCAGTTCGCGGGCCTGGGCGGCCACCATGGCGGGATCCTCCAGCATCGAGGGTCCCTCGGCATCCTCGCAATCGCCGCTCTCACCTCCGTTGCCGCTCTCGCCGGTGGTGGCCACGTAGCCGCCGGTGAAGCCGCGAAGGCGGAGCGACTTCCCGATTTCCTGGCCCAGGTTCTCGATGAGCGCGTCGATGCGCTCGCCGGTGATCATCTCCAGCTCGTCCTCGGGAACCGGCTCCTCGTCGTGATAGCCGGGGAACAGCAGTTGCAGCAATTGCTCGCAAACCTGGGCGACCTTGCGCTTCGACGGCAGGTTGCCGCATTCGATGCGATTGATGCCGCCGACCTGGTGGTAGGAATCGACGAGGGCATCGACGATATTTCGCTGGCTGCAATCCATGGGAGGGAAAATTTTCGGCAATCGGTCAGACGTCGGACGAGCCCAAAACCTACGGCGGCCCCCGGAAGATTCCAACCGGGAAGTTGGAGCGACGGGGGACACGGTCGGATCGGCGATGACCCTCGTCGGGGGAAACCGATCAACGCACTCCCGCCAGCTTCCGGGCGAAGGCCAGGGTGTCGATCTCGTCGGGCGTCTTGTCGCGGCGAATGGCCCGGATGCGGGGAAAGCGGAGCGAGAGGCCCGAGTCGTGGCGCTTGCTGGGCTGGAT